>CAKTZN010000091.1 GCA_934635545.1 uncultured Oscillospiraceae bacterium
TGCCGGTGCAGGTGATGATGCTGCCCAACTATCTGGTGTGCCGGGCGTTTGGGCTGCTGAACACCCGCCTTGCCATCGTGCTGCTGGGCGTGTTCTCCCCGCTGGCGGTATTTCTGCTGGCCCGCGCCATGCAGCGCATCGGCCGTGAGCAGAGCGAGGCCGCATCGCTGGATGGTGCCGGAGAGTGGACGCTCTTCCGCCGCATCTATCTGCCCCAGGTGAAGGATACCGCTTACATCGCGGCAGGGTTAGCCTTTTTGGATCAGTGGAGCATGGTGGAGCTGCCGCTGGTGCTGCTGTCTGACGAAAGCAAGCAGCCTCTGTCCATTCTCCTGACCCGCACCGCCTTTGCCGCCCCCTACGCCGGAGCCGCCGTATATCTGCTGCCGGTGGCAGTTGTGGTGGCGGCGACAGCCTGCCGGAAAAAACGGTATCCCGCTAGCCCGGAGGATACGCGATACCTCATAGAACACGGTTGACATATCCGGCCAGCTTTGCTATCCTATGTCGCAAATTAAAAGCAGGACTTTGCGTTTGCAAAGTCCTGCTTTTTGACTGTCTGCCGTCTGGGCTGTCCGGTCCTGGGCGGCACTGTTTTACAGTGCGATCTCACCCTGGGCCAGGGTCACAGCAGGGCCGCCCACCTTGACGAAGGGCTGGCCGTCCTTCAGGATGACCTGGGCGGAGATGCGGGAGGGGCGGCCCATCTTCTCGCCCTGCACCACGGTGTATACCTTGTCCAGCGCAACGAGGCCGTTCAGGTACAGGTAGTACACCAGCGCGCCGTTGGAGGTGCCGGTGGCTGCCTCCTCGTCGATGTCGTACAGCGGCGCGAAGTTCCGGGCGTGGATCAGACCGTCAGCGGTGTTGACGGTAAAGGCGTGGACGCCCACCACGTTATACTTGCGGGACAGCTCCGTCAGGGCCGGGAAGTCGGGGGCGATTTTCTCCAACTCCGCCTCGTTGGCCACGGGCATCATGATATCTGTCAGGCCGGTGGACACCTTTCTGGGCAGCAGGGACAGTTCTGCCCTTTCGGCCACGGTGCCCTGACCCTTGTGGGACAACCCCATGACACGGTACAGCTCCTCAAGCTGCTCCGGCGTGTCCAGACTCTCGAAGACCTGGGGCTTGGCCATGTCCATCAGAATGGCGTCCTTGTCCACCACGATCTCCAGCGTTCCGGACAGGGTCTCGTTGATGCAGCGGTTTCCGTCGGCCACAAGACCCATGCCCCGCAGAGCGTGGAAGCTGCCGATGGTGGCGTGACCGCACAGCTCCACCTCCGCGGCGGGGGTAAAGTAGCGGATCTGGAAACGATTGCCGCCCAGAGGCTTGATGAAGGCAGTCTCGGAATAGCGCAGCTCCGCCGCGGTTTTCCGCATGGTCTCGTCGCCGGGGAAATCCGCGCCTTCCGGCAGCAGGACAACGCCCGCGGGGTTGCCGCCGAATATCTGATTGGTAAACGCGTCTACGATCTGGAATTTCATATCTCAATTCTCCTTTCAGAATGAAAGCCACATGTCGGGGTCTTTCCGCTGCCGCAGAAGCCTGTTTTACTTATTATACGCCTCTATCGCTGCGGACACAATATCCGGCTGCTGCATCTTTTTCTGAGCAGCATGCGGCTCAGAATGATATAGGACTGTTTTCTGCGGCAAAAACAGCAGCGGAGGCGCGACGCGCCCCCGCTGCTGCCATATGGAGAAAATCAGAGAGAGACTAAATCAGTCCTCTTTCCGCTTGCGTGTCACGACCAGCGCGCCGCAGGCGATGACGGCCGCAAGGCCCATACCCACATACAGGGTGATGCCCGCGTCGCCGGTGCTGCCGGACTTCACGTCCTTGCCGGTAGTGCTGCTGCCGTTGCTGCCGCTAGTAGTGCCTCCGGTGGTACCGCCGGTGGTGCTGTTGTCACCGTCGCCGGTGGACTGGGTACCGAAGACGACGGTGTTGTCCTTCACGGTCCATGAGAGCAGTTTGTTGCCCTCGTAATAGTTCTGCTGGGTATAGCCGCGGCCGTCCTGACCGGCGAGAGACTTGAGGATCTCGTCGATGGCCGCGTTGAGGTTGGAGGCGGTGATATTGCTGTTGAGCTGGTTCGCAAAGGCCTCACTCTTCAGCTCTGCCGCCGTCTTGCCCACGACATTGGTCTCTACGGCATTGGTGGTGACGGTGCCGACGGCCTTGGCAGGCGCGATAACGGTGTCGCCCTGCTTCAGGAGGGCGTCGGTGTTGAAGTAGCTGTTATACTGGACGGAGATGCCAGCGGAGCGGCCGTTGAGGATGCCCACATCGCCGGTCACCTGCTTGGAGACGACATCACCGGCGGAGTAGCAGTTGAGGTGGATGCCGCCGCCCTGACCGGCGAGACCGCCCAGATAGACCTTGCTGGGATTGGTGGAGAAGCCGGTGACATTGCCCAGGGTGTAGCAGTTGACGGTGGTCACGCGGTTATCCATGCCATAGAGCGCACCGGCGTAGACATTGTTGGTGTCGGTGACGCCGGAGACATCCACATCCGTCCAGCAGTTGGTGACGGCGCCGCGCAGAACGCTGGCGGCCAGACCGCCGACGCGGCAGAAGCTCTCGGTGGTGGTGGAGTCGATGACGCCGGTGACGGAGCAGTTGTCGATGTAGATGCCGTTCTGGCCGCTGCCGACAAGGCCGCCGGCGAAGGTCTCATAGCGGGTGGCCACATGCACGTCGATATCGCGCAGGTGGATGTTCTTCAGGCGGACGACCTGATCGTTCCCGGTGGGCAGGTCGTTGGTGCTGAGAGAACCGGAGGTCAGGCCGAAGAGGCCGGTGGTCATGCAGTCGGCGGGGGCTTTGGCGGAGCCGATGGTCATACCGGTGATGGTATGGTCGCCGCCGTCATAGCTGCCGCGGAAGGGATAGGCGCAGATGAGGGTCTTCTTGCCGTTGACCTCGCCGTTGAGGGACCAGCCGATGGGCAGCCAGTCGCCGCCGGTGAGCTTGATGTCGGCGGTCTGCTTGAAGTAGACGCCCTTCCAGTCCACGTCGGCGTTGATGGACTCGGCGAGATAGCGCAGTTGCTTCTCGTTCGCGATGCGATAGGGATCCTTCTCGGTGCCGGAGCCGCCGTCGAAGCGGGAGGGATCCGCCTGCTCATAGTGGGAGAAGTCACCGTAGATGGCCTTATACTGGGCCTTGGCAAGGGCGGCTTCGTAGGCCTCGCCGGAGCTTTCTCCAGAGAGGACCTCGGTCTTGGTGATGGCATTGTCCTTCACGGTGATCTTCACCACGGTGGTCTTGCCGTCATCGCGGCCGTACCAGACGCCGTCCTTCATTGCCTGCTCAGGCTTTTCCACCTTTTCGCAGTCGGGCTGGACATAGGTGACGTTGGCCGCCTGGCTGCCGAAGGTGACCAGGCCCTTCTCGGCGTCATAGGTCCAGGTCTTCAGCGCGGTGGAATCGATGCCATAGGCGGTGATGTCGATGGGGAACGCGGCGAAGCTGGCGTTGAGGCCGTCGGCGATGGCGGCGTAACCGGCTGCGTCGTAGGCGGTCAGCTTGTCCACGAGACCGCCGGTGTAGACGTCACCCTCCTCGGTGACGCCGGAGGCCACCTTGGTGCCGATGGGCGCCACGGGGTTCATGGTAACGGGGTTATCGGTGCTTGCGCCGTTGATCATGGTGCTGCCCAGGTCATACCAGCAGTTGTAGGACTTGCCGATACCGGTGACCCAGCCGCTGACCATACCGGCATAGGTGGAGAATTCGCGGGTGGTGAGATCACCGGAGGCGTAGCAGTTGACCAGCGCACCGGCGTTGCAGGCCACCAGGTTACTGACGACGGCCATGCCCTCGTTGCCGTTTTCGCGGTTGCCGGAGGCGTAGAGCAGATCGTTGTCGGTCCAGCAGTTGGCGATAAGGCCGCGGTTGTTGAGACCGGCAAGGCCGCCCACCTCGGCCAGGTCGCTGCCGTCAACGATGCCGGTGGCGCGGATGCTGACGTGGCTGTTGATGGTGGCGCCCTTATACTGCATACCCACGAGGCCGCCCACAAAGTGGTTGCCCTTGGTGTTGTTCAGATAGAGGGTGCCGGAAACGGAGCAGGCGTCGATGAGCGCGCCGGTGAAGTCGCCGCTGGTGGTGGAGCCCTGGGTGACACCGGCGATGCCGCCCAGGTAGGCGGTGGCGGCGTAGGTGGTGTAGAAGGCCACATTGGTCAGGTTCACGTTCCTGACGACGGAGTTGGGGCCAAGAACACCGAACAGACCGATGTAGAGATTCTCCTTATCCAGGGCGAAGGGCTCACTCTCGGTGCCGAGGGTCAGGCCGTCGATGGTATAGCCGCGGCCATCGAAGGTACCGTTGAAGAGGTAGTCGCTGCCGCCGATGGGCGTCCATGCCGCGGAGGAGACGCTGATGCTATTGGCCAGTGCAACGTACTTGCCGGTGTAGTCGATCTTGGGGGAGAGCGAAACGGCAAAATCACGGAGCTGCTCTTCGGAGGCGATCAGGTAGGGATCGCTCTCAGTGCCGGAGCCGGAGGCGAAGATGGAGTCGGAGATATCGCCGGTGGTCCAGACGGCGCCGGTGGGAAGAACCTTGCCGCCATCAGACTGCCACTCGCGCAGGGCAATGCCGGTGATGCCGTAGGCAGCCAGGATGCCGTTGATCTGGGAGATGTTGCCGTTGAGGGTATCGGCGAAGGCCGCGCCGGTCATGTCGGAGCGGGCCACGGCGGTTGAGACCATGACTTTGTCGTAGCCCTGTTGGGTGGAGAAGCCGCGGTCGGTAGCTTCGTCGGTGACGGTATTCTTGAGCGTCGCGCCGTTGTTCTCGTAGATCTCTTCCTTGAGGACGGCGTCTTCGGCGTAATAGTTTGCAGAACGGGCGGCGCCTTCAGCGGGATACGCAGTACCGCCGGTCATGCCAGAAGTCGTGACCTGACCATCCAGCGCACCGACCCAGTGGTGATTCTTGGCCAGACCACCGTTGACGATGGTGATATCACCGGTGGCATAGCTGGTATACTGCTTGCCGGCCATCATACCGACAAGACCGCCGGCCATACCGCCAAAGTTGGTGGAGGCGGGGGAGGCAGCGTACACATCGCCAAATGTTGCGCAGTTGGCAATAACGGCATAGTTGCCGCTGCTGCCGATGATGCCGCCAGCCATGCTGTTCTTGTTGGTGTTGTTGGCAACGGCAGAGACGTTGGCGTCGGTCCAGCAGTTGGTGATGGCGGTGCCGATCTGACCGAAACCGGCAATGCCGCCGGCGTAGACGAGTGCATCGCCGGAGGTAACGGCAGAAACAGAACCAGTCGCCGCGCAACTGTCAATGCGCGTGCCGATCACGCTGTGGGCGGACGTTGCGGGTTTGGTGGTAGCGCCAGCGAGGACTCCGGCATAGGCCTTGCCGGAGGTATTCTCAACACGGATGTCAGCATTGGTGAGGTTGAGGTTTTTGACAACGGCGCTGCTGCCGAGAACGGAAAACAAGCCATAATAGCTGTCACCGGAGGTGACGGCCGCGTTGATGGTCAGGCCGCTGATGGTATAACCCCGACCGTCGAAGGTGCCCTGGAAGATGGCAGCAGTGCCATCCTCCGTACCGATGGGGTTCCAGTTGTCGATGCCGGACAGGTCGATGCTTGCCCCCAGGGCAACATACTGGCCCGCATAGGTGTTGCCGCCATCAACGGCAGCCGCGAAAGCTGCCAGTTGAGCGGCGTTCACGATCTGATAGGGATCAGAAGGGGTGCCGGAGCCGGAGAGCGTGGACGTGGCCTGAGCCAGCGCCTGATCCACGGCGTTCAGGACAGCGCGGGAGCTCTGGGTCGCACCGGAGACAGTATCGACGCCATCGGTGCCGTTGGCATTCTTGATGCTGTCAAGCAGACCGGCCGCCACGACCATCTCCCAGAATTTGGGTGTCTGGGTGCTGCCGTCGGCCTGCAGGTCGGAGATGACAACATTGTCCTCCTGCTGTGCAAGGGTTAGCGTCACGGTAACGGGCTCGTCGTCACGGCCAAGGGCCGAGGCGGTGTAGGTGCCGGGCTGATAAGTGTTGTCCACGGTCACGGCGAAGGCGGCTGTCGGAAGCAGCGAGAGCACCATAACCACGGTCAAGATTACAGAAAGAAGTCTTTTCTTCATGTGGGGTGATAATCCTTTCTCTTTTCGTTCATGATAGCGCGGGGATACTGCGGGGTATGCCGGGAAGGCGGGCGTCACCTCCTTTACGGAATGTCTTGACGGAGCAGGCACGCTCCAGTTAGACGTCGCTAACCGCATGAGGGTAAAAACGGCAGCGCAGCTTCCGGTGGAAAGCGGCTGCCGAAAACATGGCGGCAATAGCGTCCCCATTCGCAGTTAGTCGTAGCTAACCACCGTTCAAAAAAGAACGCCGGGCGGCAAAGTGCCATACGCCGGTGGGGAAATCAAATTTCTGGATAAGTTTACCATATCCAGAACGGATTTGCAAGTAAAATTTTGAACAGGCCAAAAAATGTCACCGAGAAAAGAAATGACACATGCTTTTGCAGATAAGAAGAACTCCGCTTTTCGGCAGAAATGCGCGAAAAGCGGAGTTCATTCACAATTACTTCATGAAGGTGCCGTCGATCATCTGCTGCAGATAGGCGTTGTACTTCTCCACCTTCTCAGCAGGGACCAGCTCGGTGTTGATGGCACCGGCGGACAGGCCGCCGTTCGCCAGAGTACCGAATACGGTGGTGCCGCCGAAGGTACCGGCCACAACAGCGTCCATGCAGACCTCGATCATCGCGGCGTTATCGGTGACCTGAGAGCCGATGATGCAGGGATTCTGGCCCAGGATATCGGCAGGCTGACCGATGTCGTAGATCTTGATGGAACCGGCAGCGGTGTTGGCATCGTCGATGGCCTCGCGGGCGCCGGAGTCAACAGCGGAAGCGTCACCGAAGAACACGTCAGCACCCTGGCTGATCAGCTCAGTGGCAAACTCCTTGCCCTTGGGGGCGTCGGAGAAGGAGTTGGCATAGGGGACGGCCAGCAGCTCAACGGTCTTGCCCTCCTGCTCGCCAACATACTTGGCAGCCTCTTCAAAACCGGCGATCTTGCCCTTGGTGGTATCCAGCTCCATACCGCCGATGAAGCCCAGCTTGCCGCTCTCGGTCATCAGACCGGCCAG
>CAKTZN010000092.1 GCA_934635545.1 uncultured Oscillospiraceae bacterium
ACCTCCTCCAGATGGCGGATCAGGGCGGCGGTATAGGCGTCCATCTTCTCCTCGCTGTGGGGCAGGGAGTAGAAGTCACAGTAGGCACACTTGCTCTTGCAGAAGGGGATGTGGAGATACAGGCCCAGTGTCTTTTCCATCAGGCGTCCTCCCTTCTGTCCCGCTGGATCATGGTGATGGCGTCATAAAAGCAGTTGACCCGGCAGGAGCGGCAGCCGATGCACTTGTCCACATCCAGGTCGTAAAAGCCGTCCGGCCGCTGGAACATGCACTCCACAGGGCAGAACATGGCGCACCATCCGCACCCGGTGCAGGAGACCGGGTCGATGACGGCGTATTGCAGCGGCTTGCGGCCGAAGAGATAGTAATTGTCGGGTAAGCTCATAATGGTACCTCGATTGTTTTATGGGGCTGCACGGTCAAAAGGGTGTCCTGGGGCGGACATTCGCCGCCCCTCCGGCAGCAGCGCCGGAGATCTCCTGACCGCTGTCTTACACCCCTGTCAGGTCAAAAGGCGGCGTGTACTCCGCCCTGGCGGCGGTGCGCTCCTGGGTAAAGCCGTCGGTGATGCCGCAGTTCTCCATGTACGCCACGGCGGCGCGGTATTCGCTGCGGGTCACATGGCGGCGCAGCGTGCCCTCCGCGTTCTCCTGGGGCGTGTACTGGCTCATGAGGGAGAACATCACCTCGCCGGGCCGGAAATTCTCCGCCACCCAGTCGATGCAGCGGCGGGTGTTGTCCATCTGCCCCGGCAGCACCAAGTGCCGGATCACCACGCCCCGCTTCAAAAGGCCGTCCTCCAGCACGCAGGGCCCCGCCTGCCGCACCATCTCCCGGATGGCCGCCGCGGCGACGGGGAAATAGTCCGGCGCGGCGCTGAGCCGTCCCGACAGCTCGCCGTCGGCGTATTTCAGGTCGGGCAGCCAGATATCCACCTTGTCCTCTAATTGCCGCAGCGTCTCCACCGACTCATAGCCGCCGCAGTTATACACCACCGGCACGCTCAGCTTCGGCTCCAGCGCAGGCAGGATCCACGGCAGAAAGTGGGTCGGCGTCACCAGATTGATGTTGTGAGCGCCCCGGCTGATCAGCTCCTCAAAGATCTCCCGCAGCCGCTCCGTGGTGATGGCTTTGCCGAAACCTCCCGCGGAGATGCTGCCGTTCTGGCAATAGCAGCACCGCAGGGTGCAGCCGGAGAAAAACACCGTGCCGCTGCCGTTGGTGCCGGAGATAGGCGGCTCCTCCCACATATGCAGGGCGGCCCGGGCGATGCGCAGCCCGGCGGGCATACCGCAGAAGCCCTTTCCCTCCGTCTCCGTCCGCTCCGCTCCACAGCGCCGGGGACACAGCGTGCAGATCATTTCCGCAGCCGGTGGAAATCCGGCCCCAGATCGCCCGCCATCCAGTGGCGGCGGCACAGCCCGATGTACTGGTCGTTGGCGCCCAGCACCACCTGCGCGCCCTCCTTCAGCACATGACCGTTCTCGTCAAAGCGGGCGTTGAAGGCCGCCTTCTTGCCGCACCAGCAGATGGTCTTGACCTCCTCCAGCTTGTCGGCCAGCACCAGCAGGTGATAGCTGCCAGGGAACAGGTCACCCTTGAAGTCCGCCCGCAGGCCGTAGCAGATGACGGGGATATTGCAGTCATCCACCAGATGCACCAGGTAATAGACCTCCTCCTTGGTCAGGAACTGGGCCTCGTCCACGATGATGCAGGCGTACTTCTGCAGCTTCTCATCGGGCATGGCCTGCATCTCGTGGAAATAGACGCAGGGATGCTTCAGGCCGATGCGGGAGGACACCATATGGTCGCCGTCCCGCGTGTCAAGCTGGGGCTTCACCAGCAGGGTCTCCTGTCCCCGCTCCTCATAGTTGAAGCGGGCCATCAGCGCGTTGGCGCTTTTGCTGGAGCCCATGGCTCCGTACTTGAAATAAAGCTGTGCCATTGTTGTGGTTCTCTCCTTATTTATCTTCTGTCCTTTGGGCGGTGTTCGTTAAATGGTTGTATGGGGCGATGCCCTCATCGCCCCGAACGATACACGATGGCATTGCCGGTAAGCAGCGGGCCGATGTAGGCATCGGCCCTTATGTTCGACTACCGATAGAGCGTGCGTAGGGGCCGACGACTCTGTCGGCCCTAACGGAAATCGTATGGTCATCGTCAGGGCGGGCAGAGTCGTCCGCCCCTACGATAAAACCGGAATACCTTCACCGTTCTACCTTTCCAAACGCCGTGGGCATAGGGTATTGCTCCCGTTCCTCTCCGGTGCGCCAGGCCCACTCCGGCGGGCCTTCGCCTTGTACGTCCAGCGTAAATACCGTCATTTCCCATATGATGTGGGTAAAAATATGCTTTTCGGTAAAGCTTTTGCCCCATCTGTGGGGCGTCAGTCCCCATTGGGCCAACTGTGCCGCCGCCTGAGGCTCCGTCAGTGTTCCCGGTACGTTGGGGAACTCCCACAGTCCCGCCAGCAGGCCCTTTCCGGGCCGCTGCCGCACCGCCGCGGCGTCGTTCCTGTGCAGGAGGAACACCGTCAGATGCTCCGTCCGCTTGCCGGACTTCTTCTCCCGCACCGGAAGCTGGCGCTGCAAGCCCTTTTCCCGGGCCGCGCAGAAGTCCCGGGCCGGACAGTCGCCGCACAGAGGCTCTCCGTTGGGCAGGCAGATCATAGCACCCAGATCCATCAGCGCCTGGTTGAAGGCGCCGGGCCGGTCGTGGGGGATCACCTCCGCCATCCACTGGCGAAACAGCGCCCGCACCTTCGGCTCCAGCACGTTGCCGTCGTGACCGGCCAGCCGTGCCGCCAGCCGCAGCACGTTGCCGTCCACCGCCGGGACGGGGCGTCCAAAGGCTATGGAGGCGATGGCGCCCGCCGTATAGTCGCCCACCCCCGGCAGGGCCGTCAGCCCTTCATATGTATCGGGGAATACCCCACCGTGCTCATTTACAATGACCCGCGCCGCCTTTTGCAGGTTCCGGGCCCGGCTGTAATAGCCCAAGCCCTGCCACAGGGCCATCAACTGCTGCTCATCGGCGGCGGCCAGCGCCTCCACCGTGGGCAGGGCTTCCATGAACCGCGCGAAATACGGCAGCACCGCCGTGACCCGGGTCTGCTGCAGCATGATCTCCGACACCCATGTGCGGTAGGGGGAGACCTCCTCCCGCCAGGGCAGCACGCGGCGATTGGCGTCATACCACGCCAGCAGCGGCGGCGGCAGTGCCTTCAGTTGTTGGGGCGTTTCCTGCATATCGTATCCTCTCATTTGCTGAACCGCGCCGCGTAGCCGCAGCGGCGGCACAGCTCCTCACTGGGCGCGCGGCGGGAAAAGCCCTCCCGGATAGCCCGCGCCCGGGGTGTGTTCAAGATGTCCGGCAGTTCCTGGGTCAGCAGATTTCCCAGCGCCATGCGGCCCTCGCCATCCAGACAGCAGGGCACCACCGTGCCGTCGCACAGTACGGCCATCTGCTGGCGCAGGGCGTGGCAGAACTGCACGCCGCCCTCCGCCGCGTCCGGGGACGGCCAATCAAATTTCCGGGCCGCTTCCAGAAACAGCCCCGGTGCAAGACGCTTGTTGCCCACGCTGTCGGCAGGCAGGTTTTCCACATCGGTGCCGGTCATGGTGGATAAAAACCGGAGAACTTCGCCATTTCTGGCCTCTACGCCGCCCTCATTCCACAATCGCAGGGCGCACAGCACGCCCTTTGCGCTGGCAGCGGCGCAGAATTTCCACACGTCGTGGAGATAACCCATCATGTCGCCGCCGTCGTTGCCCTCGAAGCTGTGGAGGGAGACGCTGACCTTATGCAGCGCCGGAGCAGCCAGCAGGGTGCTGCCCTTCTCGGACAGCAGCGTGCCGTTGGTGGTGACGCACACCCGGAAGCCCAGCTCATCGGCGATGGCCAGCAGCTCCGCCAACTGCGGATGCAGCAGCGGCTCACCCATGACGTGGAAATAGAGGTAACGGGTGTGACCTCGCAGCTTTTCCGCCAGACGGCGGAATTCCTCCGGGGTAAGGAATCGCTTTTCCCGTGTCGTCCCGGGGCAGAATACACAGGAGAGGTTGCACACGTTGGTGATCTCCACATAGACCCGCTTGAACATATGTGATCCTCCCCCGTTTTTGATGCTTTTGGTATTGTACCACAAAACGGGGGAGGAGGAAAGGGGATTTATTTTATTGCAGGGGTTGGAAATGTTCCGCGCTCCGGCGCGGGTCACTTTTGGCCGCTGTCCCAAAAGTGACCAAAAGGACAGCTTAAACCTGCGGTTTAAGAATCCGCCCACGCTATGCCCTTTACGAATCTGATACCTTATGCCGCGCGTTCACAGGACTCGGCTATTATCGCTGCATATGACGAATCGACTTTCTTTCTGCGCCGCTGCCGCTCACGGTTTCAACGGTAGACGCTGATGCGTTGTTCGGCGTTGGCATCAGCGGCAGCGGCGTTGGGGCAGAGACGATCCTATTATGAAACAAGATTGGAAATTCTGCGTGAACGTGTGGTAAACGGTCTCGCCTTTGCACGCATTATAGCGCGCTTGGAGGTGAAGGAACCGGAGGTTCCTTCCGGTGCTTTTGCCTACTTTTGTCACTGTTGACAAAAGTAGGTCGCGCCGAGGCGCGAAACACCCCTCGTCCCCGAGGGGACGAAATCCCCTACTTCACCGCCCACAAAATGAGCCCATACACCGCGCTGGCGGCGGTGCCGAATACGATCACCGGCCCGGCCACGGTGAACATCTTCACCGCGGTACCGGTGACCACGCCCTCGGCCCGGAAATCGATGGCAGGGGACGCCACGGCGTTGGCAAAGCCTGTGATGGGCACCAGCGTGCCCGCCCCGGCGTACCGGGCCAGCCGATGGTACAGGCCCAGCCCCGTAAACAGCGCCGAGAGAAACACCAGCGACACCGACGTGGCGGTGCCCGCGTCCTCCAAATTCAACCCCAGAAAGCGGTACCAATCGCCGAGAGCCTGTCCTACACAGCAGATGGCGCCGCCCACCAGAAATGCCAGCGCCACGTTTTTCCACACCGGCGATCTGGGGTTGATGCTCTTGAGATATTCCTGATATTGCTTGGGTGACATGTCCATATTACGCCACAGCCTTTCCTTGTTTTGCACATAGGTTGCCCCGCCGCTGGAAAATCATGCATTGCCGGACAGGAAAAACAGTGCCCTGACCCAACGGTCTGAAAGTATCACTCGTTCCATACATTTAGTATAATTACACAAAAATATTCTGGTATTTTTGTAAGTTTTTATTGCAATTTTTCTTTTGACCTGCTAAGATGGAACCATAAGAGGAGAGGGCATACGCCCTTGACAACCAAAGGAAAAGCAGGAGGTCTTGTGTTATGAGCTATCCCACCACCGGCCATGAGGTCTATGTGAGCCTGAATCTGTCCAACACCATGCTGACCGGTATCGGCAAGGGCACCATCACCCGCGAGGAAGTGTCTGTGGATTACCTGAAGGATCTGTTCTCCCGTCACGGTGTCATCGTCTCCGCCAAGCCGGAGCAGGCACGTCTGCTGAATCTGGTCAACGAGCAGTACGACCTGGGTCTGGAGATCCCCGAGAAGCTGAAGCTGTTCCAGCTCAGTGAGCAGCACCGCCGTCTGGTGGTCATCAACGTCAGCGGTCTGCGCCGCAGCGGCGGCTCTCTGCTGTCCTCCTACACCGAGGAGGAATTCGCCGAGGCCACCTTCTCCTTCGTGAAGTACTATGTCCAGAGTGAGCACTACGACGAGCTGAAGGAGCGCGTGAAGAAGCTGGAGTTCGAGCTGGAGCAGGAGCTGGCCTGGCGCAACCGCACCGACGAGGAGCAGGTGTAAGACATCTGGTGTGAAATCTTTTGGGGACGGCGGAAGCCGTCCCCTTGCTTTTGTTGGGCGCAGTAAAGCTCCGTAGGACGGAGTGTGATCGCCCCGCCGCCCGCTGACCGCCGCATTTCGGTGTACCATCCGTAGGGGCGGACGACTCTGTCCGCCCTGACAGTGGATGCTGTGTTTTCGGTTGGGCCGATACCCCAAGGGCACTCGTTCCGCTGCGCTCCACAGCGCTCGTCGTCGGCCCCTACAAGTCCGCACAAGAGGTAACGTGAGCATATACCGCACACAAAAATTTCCTGCAACAATTCTCCCTCTTCCCGCGTATCCCCTATGAAAGGAGGTGGTCACTACGGCGACTTTGTTGCGTACGGACAAAGACATCGAGAGTATTTACCATCGCCATGTGGAAATGCTTTACCGCGTGGCCTATTCCTTTATGAAAAACGGCGCGGATGCCGAGGACATGGTACAGGAGACCTTTATCCGCCTGCTGCGCAGCGGTATGGTCTTCGATTCCGTTCAGCATGAAAAGGCGTGGCTGATCGTCACCGTGTCCAACCTGTGCAAAAGCGCCCTGCGCAGTCCATGGCGGCGGCGGGAGGATATCGACACCATGAGCGAACCGCCCACGGTGGAGGACACCGTCCCGGATGAGACGCTGGATGCCGTGATGGCCCTTCCGGAGGATTATAAACTGCCGGTCTATCTCTATTACTACGAGGGCTATCAGACGGCGGAGATCGCCGAAATGCTGAGGGTGGCGCCTGCCACCGTCCGCAGCCGCCTGAGCCGCGCACGACAGAAACTGAAACTGACCTTGGGAGGTGTGTACGACCATGACGCCTGACGACATCTATCGCGCCTATGACGGGCTTCGGCCCAGTGACGAGGCAAAGGAGCGGATGCTGCGGGCCATTCAGGCGGCGCAGTCCGCCTGTCCCGAAACCAAAAAACACGCCGGACGGCGGACCTTTCGGGGAACACTGATCCTGGCGGCAGCGCTGGCGCTGGTGCTGGCCTTTGCCACCGTTACCTACGCCACCGACCTGTTCGGCCTGCGCTCGGCCATTCTCTACCATCAGAACGGCGACACCGGCGAACCCTATGACAACACGGACGTGCTGAGCCTGCAGGGGCTGGCAGACAGCCCGGAGGCTATGGCCAACATGCGCTGGCAAAACTTCTA
>CAKTZN010000093.1 GCA_934635545.1 uncultured Oscillospiraceae bacterium
TCCATGCGCTGCTTGTAGCACTCGGCGCGCAGCATGTTGTTCACGGAGAAGCAGGCGCCCACCTCGCGCAGCATTTCAATGTAGTTCAGCGGCTTCAGCCACTCGGAGTTATACAGCATCAGCGCCTTGCCGTCGGAGAAGTCGATGAACTTCTCCATCTGGCGCTTGAAGCACTCGGCGTTGTGCTTGATGGTCTCCTCGGTCAGCATCTGGCGCATGTCGGTACGGCCGGAGGGGTCGCCGATCAGGGTGGTGCCGTCGCCGATCAGGGCGATGGGCTTGTTGCCCGCCATCTGCAAACGCTTCATCAGGCACAGGGCCATAAAGTGACCCACATGCAGGGAATCGGCCGTGCAGTCAAAGCCGATGTAGAAGGTGGCCTTGCCGTTGTTGACCATCTCGCGGATCTCTTCCTCATTGGTGACCTGGGCGATCAAGCCGCGGGCCTGCAGTTCTTCATAAATACCCATTTTTCTTACATTCCTTTCCTATACGATCTGTGATGTTGAGTTTTTGACAAGAGGTATTGCGGTAAAGCAAAATAAAAACGCCCCCTGTCCTTGGACAGAGGGCGACAAATTATCGCGGTACCACCTCATGTTCGCCGCCTCCTCACGGAAAGCGGCCTCGTCGGGTGCTGACACACCCTATCGCTGTAACGGGCGAACCCGACACATCCCTACTGACCTCGAAGTTCAGGCTTTCAGAAGGCTGCTCCGGGATGTATTCGCACGCGCCGCCCTCTCCTCTTTCCACCAGCCAGAGGTTCTCTTTGCAGGCGCCGGGGCGTGTTACTTCTTCCCTTCATCACGGTAACGGTATCAAGTTGCCACTATTGTAGCAGATTTTTTTCGTTTGTCAACACTTTTTTCTCGGTAAGAAAGATTTTTTTCACTGCTTTGCCGCAAATCTGCATAGCCTGCGCAAAATGCAAAAAGCCCCTGGCCAATTCATATCACGCAACCACAGCATGAGTTCTCCCAGGTAAGGTGCCAGCTCCTCATCAGTCCTGCTTGCCAAAACAAGTGCACAATTTTCCCATACATTCTTGTTATACCGCTCGCTGCAAGGTTGCAAGAAGGCATTTATGCTCTGCACCTTCTCCGCCAGATCGATTCCCAATGCTTGGTCTGAAGCCGATCCATTCCAGTCCAGCAAGCCCATAATATAATCAATATCCGTCATCTTTTCCCGTCACGCGTAAATTCTTCACATCTCCGCCCGGAATTTCTCCGCCTGGGTCAGCAGCTCCTCCGCGCCCTGCAGCATGGTCTCCGTCACATGAGCGCCGCCGGTCAGGCGGGCCAGCTCCATCTGACGCTGCTTCCGGTCAAGCT
The DNA here is from genome assembly GCA_934635545.1 of uncultured Oscillospiraceae bacterium. GTDB lineage: Bacteria > Bacillota > Clostridia > Oscillospirales > Oscillospiraceae > Vescimonas. The sequence continues at coordinate 1,338 of CAKTZN010000093.1, forward strand.
GCCGTACTTGGGTGAAGGTGCGGCCATTGGCCTCCCCCTTCTCCACAGAGAAGTGGGTATCCGCCATGGCGGCCAGTTGGGGCAGATGGGTGACGCACAGCACCTGCTTATGGCGGCTGATGCGGGCCATCTTCTCGGCCACCTTCTGGGCGGCCCGGCCGCTGACGCCGGTATCCACCTCGTCAAACACCATAGTGGCCACATGATCCTGCTCACTGAGGACGTTCTTCATGGCCAGCATGATGCGGGCCAGCTCACCGCCGGAGGCGATCTTGTTGATGGGCTTCAGCTCCTCACCCAGGTTGGCAGACATGAGGAACCGCACCTGATCCATACCGGTAGCGTCCAACGGCTTCTCGGCGAAGTCCACCTGAAAGCGGATCTTGCCCATGTCCAACTGCCGCAGCTCCGTCAGGATGGCCTGGGACAGCGTCTCACCGGCGGCCTTGCGGGCGGCAGACAGCTCCTCCGCGGCCTTTCGGGCGGCTTTCTCCGCCTTGGCGCAGTCCTTCTCAAGCCGGGCCAGGGCGTCGCCTGCGTAGGTAATGTCGTCCAGCTCCTTGCGGCAGTTGTCCAGATACGCCAGCACGTCCTCCACGGTGGCGCCGTACTTCTTTTTCAGGCGGTAGAGCTGATCCAGCCGGCCCTCCACCTCGTCCAATTCGTTGGGGGAGAAATCGAAGTTCTCCCGCTGCTCCGCCACAGAGAAGGCGATGTCATACGCCTCGCTGTACGCGCTCTCCAGGCGCTCGTACAGGGCGTTGAAGCCCTCGTCCAGATGGCGCACGGTGCCCAGCGCGTCCTGCGCCTGCCGCAGCAGGTTCAGCACGCCGCTGCCGTCCTCGCCGCCGTTCAGGGCATAGTCCGCCCCCGACACGGCGGAGATGAACTTCTCGGCATTCCGCAGCAGATTGCGGCGGCTTTGCAGCTCTTCTTCCTCGCCGCTCTTCAGCTTGGCCCGCTCCAACTCATTGATCTGGTATTGCAGGGTATCCATCCGCCGTGCCTTCTCCGCCTCGTCCATTTGCAGGGCGTTCATCCTGCGGCGGATATCCGTCAAGGCATTATACTTGTCGGTATACGCATTCAGAAGGTTATCCACCTTTCCGAAACTGTCCAGGTACGCCAGATGCTGCTCCTCGTCCAAAAGCTGCTGGCCGTCGTGCTGGCCGTGGATATTCACCAGGCGGCTGCCCAGCGTCCGAAGCTGGGACACGGTAACAGGCCGCCCGCCCACGCGGCAGACGTTCTTGCCGTCGGCGCCGATCTCCCGCTGGAGCATCAGGTCGCCGTTCTCGTCGGGCGAAGCCCCCAGCTCCTCGCACAGGGCGGGATCCACATGGGAGAACAGCGCGCTGACGAACGCCTTACTGGCGCCGGTGCGGATCAGGTCACGGGAGGTGCGCTGGCCCAGCACGGCGCTCATGGCGTCGATCACGATGGATTTACCGGCGCCGGTCTCGCCCGTCAGGGCGTTGAAGCCGGGACGGAAGGCGATCTCCGCCTCCTCGATGATGGCGATATTCTCGATATGAAGCAGTTCCAGCATAGCAGCCCTCCGTTGCGCGTCAGCGCAGCATCTGTTTCACCTGTTCGCAGAAGTCCAGTGCCTGGATGTTGTCGTGGAACACCAGGAAGATGGTGTCGTCACCGGCCAGCGTGCCCACGATGTCGGTATCGCCCATGTTGTCCAGTGTGAAGGCCGCGCCCTGGGCCATACCCTCGATGGTTTTCAGCACCACGATGTTCTGGGCCGCCTCTACGCTGACCACGCTCTCGCGGAAGATGGTGCGCAGCTTGTCGGCAAAGTTCAGCTTCGTTTTCTGCACCGACACGGCATAGCGGTATTTTCCCTGACCGGTGGGCTCCTTCACCAGATGGAGCTGCTTGATGTCCCGGGAAATGGTGGCCTGGGTGGACTGGATGCCCAGGTCGTTCAGCCGCTGCAAAAGCTGCTCCTGGGTCTCGATGGCCTCTTCGCTGATGATCTGCAGCAGCTTTTCCTGCCGGACATTTTTCATTTCTCGCAGCCTCCCATTTTATAGTCAAGGATCTCGCAGAAGCTCTTTTTGCTGAGCCGTACAAGGCCCATGGCGAACTTGGACTGCCGCACACGGACTCTGTCGCCGTTTTTCAGGGAAAACGCCTTGCCGCCGTCGGCGGAAAGATACACAAACTTCCGGTTGGCGTCCGCCGCCTCAATGGTGATCACATGCTCCGGCGACAGCACATAGGAGGTCGCGCGGGTGGAGTGGGGACAGATGGGCGTGATCAGCAGGTTCCGGGCCGTAGGCTCCACGATGGGGCCGCCGGCGGCCATGGAATAGCCGGTGGAGCCGGTGGGCGTGGAGATCACCACGCCGTCGCCGGTGACCTTGGTCAGGCGGCCCTCCTCGGTGAAGATATCCAGCCTGACCACCCTTGCCACAGAGCCCTTTGACACCACCGCGTCGTTGAGGGCGATGTTGCTGTACACCGCATTGCCGCCCCGGAAGATGGTCACGTCCAGCATCATGCGGGACTCCACCACAAAGTCCCAGCTCTGCAGATCCCGCAGGCGCTCCAGCTCGTTGGCCTCCAGCTCCGACATGAAGCCCAGACTGCCCAGGTTGATGCCCAGCACCGGCACATTGTGCAGCGCCGCCGTGCGGCTCAAGTGCAGGATGGTGCCGTCGCCGCCGAAGGCGATCATCAGGTCGGCGGCCTTGATCTCCTGCTGGAGCTGCCGCACCGGCACGCCCAGCTCGTCGCCGTAGCCGTCCCGATGGAAGGGCAGGCACACCACCGTCTCAAAGCCGATGCTCTCCAGAATGGCCTTGGCGTCCTTGGCCACCTTCAGCTCACTGTCCCGATAGGGATTGGGGCATAGGATGACTTTCTTTTTCACTGCGCTTCCCCCTCCTTCAATGTCTCATGGGATGCTGTCACCACAGCGCGCAGGTCGATGGCCGCGTCCTGTTCGTCGGATTTGCGAAGGTATCCCAGATATTCGATATTCCCCTCCGGCCCGCGGATGGGAGAGTATGTAATGCCAAGCACCGTAAAGTGATTCTCCTTTGCGTGCTCCAGGAAGTGCTCCAGCACCTCCAGATGGACGGCGCTGTCACGGACGACGCCCTTTTTGCCCACCTTTTCCCGGCCCGCCTCAAACTGGGGCTTGATGAGGCACGCCACCTCGCCGCCCTCGCGCAGCAGGGGATACAGTGCCGGGAAGATCAGCTTCAAAGAGATGAAGGACACGTCGATGGAGGCGAAATCCAGCGGCTCCGGCACCTGCTGGTCGGTCAGCGTCCGGGCGTTGGTCTTTTCCAGGCACACCACCCGGGGATCTGTGCGCAGCTTCCACGCCAGTTGGTTGGTGCCCACGTCCACGGCGTACACCTTCCGCGCGCCGTTTTGCAGCATGCAGTCGGTAAAGCCGCCGGTGGAGGAGCCGATGTCGGCACAGGTCTTTCCCTCCAGCAGGATGGGCCAGGTCTGCATGGCTTTTTCCAGCTTCAGGCCGCCCCGGCTCACATACCGCAGCGTCTTGCCCCGCACCTCGATATGGGCGTCGTTGGGGACTGCCGTACCCGGCTTGTCCACCTTCTGATTGTTGACATACACGATGCCCGCCATGATGGTGGCCTGGGCCTTCTGGCGGCTCTCCTGCAGACCCTGCTCTACCAGCAGGACGTCCAGTCTCGTTTTATTGCTCATGGCACGCCTCCTTCAACGCCGCCGCCACATGCTCCGCGTCCAGTCCGCACTGGGCGTATAGCTGCGGCACGCTGCCGTGACAGGGGATGGTGTCCCCCAGGTTCTTCAGGATCAGCCGTTCCGGCATCCGGCCCTGCTGGGCCAGGATAGCTGTCAGCCGCTGGCCCACGCAGCCGCTGCCCATACAGTCCTCCAGCACCAGCAGGCGCTTTTCCGCGCCCAGTGCCGCCAGTACCTCGTCATTGCGCAGCGGCGCGATGACGTTCAGCTTCACCACGCGGGCCTCGATACCCGCCTGACGCAGCAGCTCCGCCGCCGCCAGCGCCTGATTGATCAATATGCCGTAGGCCAGGATGGTGCAGTCACTCCCCTGCCGCAGCTCCGTAAAGGTCTCATCGCCGCAGCAGCCCCGGTACACGCCCTCCCCGCCACGGGGATAGCGGACGGCCACCGGGCCGGTCAGCGCAAAGACCGCCCGCCGCAGCATCTGCCGCAGCTCGGCAAAGCTGGCGGGACACAGCACCGTCATATGGGGCACCTGGGCCAGATACAGCGCGTCAAAGCAGCCGTGATGGGTCTCGCCGTCGGCGCCCACAAGGCCCGCCCGGTCAACGCCCAGCACCACATGCAGGCCGTCCAGCGCCACATCCTGGATCAACTGGTCATAGCCCCGCTGCAGGAAGCTGGAATACACCGCGAACACCGGCAAAAGCCCCTGCTTGGCCATGCCGCCCGCCATGGATACAGCGTGGCCCTCGGCAATGCCCACGTCAAAGAGCCGCTGGGGGTAAGCCCCGGCAAACTCCGTGAGGCCGGTGCCCTCCTGCATGGCGGCGGTGATGGCGCACACACGTTCATCCTCCCCCGCCAGCTTCGTCAGCTCCTGGCCGAACACCTGGGAGAAATCCGCGCCCGAGGGATTCCGCGGCCTGCCGGTCCCGGGATCAAAGGGCCCCACGCCGTGATAGTCGGCGGGGCGCTCCTCCGCTGGGGCGTAGCCCTTCCCCTTCACGGTGCGCACATGCAGCAGCACAGGGCAGCGCTGCTCCCGCGCCCACTGCAGAGACTGCTCCAGCGCCTCCACATCGTGGCCATCCACCGGGCCCATATAGGCAAAGCCCATGCTCTCGAACATGGAGCTGCCCGGCAGCAGCGTCTTTTTCAGGGCCGTTTTCACGTCGTGGCTGATCTGATAGATCCTGCCGCCCACCGCGCCGGTGCCCAGCAGTCTGCGATAGCGCTTTTTGAATTCGTAGTACCCCGGCTTTGTCCGCAGCCGGGACAGATGACGGCTGACCGCTCCCACATTGGGGGCGATGGACATGCCGTTGTCGTTGAGAATGACGATCATGGGTTCGCCGGAGGCGCCGGCGTTGTTCAGTCCCTCGAAGCTGAGACCGCCGCCCAGCGCGCCGTCGCCGATCAGGGCGATCACGTCATAGTCCTGATGCTGCATGGTGCGGGCTTTGGCCATACCCAGCGCCACGGAGACGGAGTTGGAGGCGTGGCCCGCCATAAAAGCGTCGTGGACGCTCTCATAGGGCTTGGGAAAGCCGGAGACGCCGCCAAGCTGCCGCAGGGTATCGAACCGCTCACGGCGGCCTGTCAGGATCTTATGGACGTAGCACTGGTGGCCCACGTCGAACACCAGCCGGTCTCGGGAGGTGTCAAACACCCGGTGGATGGCCACCGTCAGCTCCACCACGCCCAGATTAGACGCCAAATGACCGCCTGTCCTTGCCACATTGCGCACCAAAAAGGCACGCAGTTCGTCGCAAAGCTGGCGGGTCTGGGCCATATTCAACTGCTTCACATCAGCAGGGCTGTGAATGGATTCCAGCATCAGGGGTCATTCCTCATTTCAGCGATAGAGATGCAGCGCGTGCATGATCCGCGCCACCCGGTACAC
>CAKTZN010000094.1 GCA_934635545.1 uncultured Oscillospiraceae bacterium
AAGGAGGGGATGTCGCCGGTGAAGCACTCGCCCAGGTCGTGGATCAGGCACATCCGCATTACCTTGTCCATATCCAGCGCCGGGAATTCGTCCCGCATGAGATAGGCCATCAGCGTGACGCGCCAGCTATGCTCCGCCACGCTCTCGTGGCGGCCCTGGCTGGTATAGCAGTGGCGGGTGGTGTCCTTCAGGCGTTCCGCCGTGTGCAGAACGGCCAGCAGATCGGTGGGATTCATAGAAAATTGCCTCCTGAATTCAGAAATAAAGGCCGTTTACCACCCGGTAAACGGCCTTTTATGCACGCTTTAGAAATTGTCCTTCTGGAAGATCTTCAGAATGTCGTTGAAGGACTTGTCCATGTCGTCGTCGGCCTTTTCGCCGTCAGCGGGCAGGGGATCCAGCTTCAGCTTGTCCGGCTGGGATGCCTGCGCAGCGGCGCTCTCCTGGGGCTTGTCCGGCTGGGTCTCGGCAAAGCCGGTGGCGATGACGGTGACGCGGATCTCGTCATCCAGCGACTCGTCGAAGGTGGCGCCGAAGATGGTCAGCGCGTCGGGATGCACCGCCTGCTGCACCAGGGTGGCGGCCTGCTCCACCTCCTCCAGGCCGATATCGGTGGAGCCGGTGATGTTGATCAGCACGCCGCGGGCGCCGTCGATAGAGGTCTCCAGCAGGGGGCTGGAGATGGCCATGCGGGCGGCCTCCTCGGCCTTGCCCTTGCCGGCGGCCCGGCCCACGCCCATGTGGGCCATACCGGCGTCCTTCATGATGGCGGTCACGTCGGCGAAGTCCAGGTTGATGAAGCCGGTGTCCCGGATCAGGTCGGAGATGGACTGCACCGCCTGGCGCAGCACATCGTCGGCGATCTCGAAGGCGTTGGCAAAGGTGATCTTCTGGTCGGTGGCGTACTTCAGCCGCTCGTTGGGGATGATCACCAGGGAGTCCACCTTTTCCTTCAGCTCGGCGATGCCGGCCTCGGCCTGCTGGGCGCGGCGGCGGCCCTCAAACCCGAAGGGCTTGGTGACCACGCCCACGGTCAGCACGCCCAGCTCACGGGCGATCTCGGCCACCACAGGGGCCGCGCCGGTGCCGGTGCCGCCGCCCATACCGGCGGTGACGAACACCATGTCCGTCTCCTCCAGGGCCTTGCTGATCTGGTTGCGGCTCTCCTCGGCGGCCTTGCGGCCGATCTCGGGGTTGGAGCCCGCGCCCTTGCCGCCGGTCAGCTTTTCGCCGATCTGCAGCTTATAGTTGGCGCTGGAGGCGTTCAGCGCCTGCTTATCGGTATTCACCGCGATGAAATCCACGCCCTGGGCACCGCTGTGCACCATGCGGTTGACCACATTGTTGCCGCCGCCGCCTACGCCGACGACCTTGATATTGACAACGTTTTCCACGCCTGTTTCCAGTCCAAAAGCCATGTTCGTTCCCTCCGGCAGAAATGGTATAAAAACGACAAATCGTCCAAATTTGAATACTATATCTTGTATTATATTGCGGAAAAGGCCGCAGGTCAAGTGTAATCGGACTTTTTTCAAAAAAAGTTCATCGCTGCTGACAAAAAGTGCGGCGCGCCGGGGGATCAGCCGGGGATAAAGCTGGCCTTGCCCTCCTGGGTCATGTCGATGGCGCCCTTTTCGTTGATCTCCAGCCGCTCCACCACCGCCAGCAGATAGTCCAGCTTATAGTCGAAGTCGGCGTCCCAGCGGAAGGTCACGTCGAACCGGTCCAGATACCGCATCACCACCGAGGCGCTGTCGCTCAGGTCGATGGTCTGTACGTCGGAGAGCATGCTCTTGTCCCGCAGCAGGCCCAGCAGCGTCAGCAGAAGCTGGGCGGCGGGCTGCTCCTCCTCCGGCACCTGGATGGCGGTGCCCACCTGGGGCTCCAGCAGGCTCAGCCCCTTCACCAGGGCGTACTGCTTGCCGTCGCCGGTCTTCTGATCCACGATCTTGCCGTCGCCGGACAGCAGCCACAGCTTGCCGTCCTGGGACACGGCGGCGGGAGCGGTACACTCCGTCACCGTCACCACCAGCGTGCTGGGAAGCTGGCGGCTGATGCGCACCGTCTCCACATAGGGCAGGGCGGCGGTGATCTGCTCCGACGCCTTGTATTTGTTCAGGAAGAACATGTTGTCCCCCACCTGGATGCCGCCCGCCTCGGCGATCTGCTGGGGCGTATAGCGGCTGTTGCCGGTGACGGTGACGGTCTCCACCTTGAAGAACAGGGCCAGCGCCACGGCGATGGCGCCGCAGATGGCCGCAAAGACCAGGATCTTATACAAAAACGAGAAGCGTCCCTGACGCCGTTTGCGGTTATAGCGGTTCCGTCTGGCCATAGTGTATCCTTTCTATATCTCTGATCCCTCCGCGGCGGCGATGTCCGCGCCGAGAGACCGCAGGTCTCCCGCCAGATCCTCGTACCCCCGCTGGATGTGGTGAATGTCGTGTAGTTGTGTGGTGCCACGGGCCTGCAGCGCGGCGATGGCCAGGGCGGCCCCACCCCGCAGATCGGTGGCGTGTACGGCGGCGCCATGCAGCTCCGGCACGCCGTAGACCACGGCCACCCGGCCCTCCAGCCGGACGTCCGCCCCAAGGCGGGCCAGCTCCGGCACATGGCGGTAGCGGCTGTCGAACATGTTCTCCACGAACATGGACGCCCCCTCCGACCGCAGCAGCGCCGCCATCAGCAGCGCCTGGGCATCGGTGGGGAAGCCGGGATAGGGTGAGGTGCGCACCGGCGGAACGGCCCGCAGGTGCCCGCTGCTCTCCAGGGTGATGGCGTCGGCCTCACATTGCAGGGCACAGCCCGCCTGCCGCAGCGCCGTGGTGACGGTGGCAAGATGGCGGTAGTCCACGCCGGACACGGTGATCCGTCCTCCGGCGGCGGCCGCCGCGCACAGGTATGTAGCCGCCGCGATCCGGTCGCCGATGCACCGGTGGGTGCAGCCGTGATGGGTGCCGCCGCCCTGCACGGTGATGGTGGAGGCGCCCGCCCCGTGGACGGAGAACCCCAGCTTCCGCAGGAAATCCTGTAAGTCCACGATCTCCGGCTCACGGGCCGCGTTGGAGATGACGGTGGTGCCCTCCGCGCCGCAGGCGGCCAGGATGGCGTTTTCCGTGGCGCCCACGCTGGGCAGCGTCAGCAGGATATCCGCCCCCTTCAGACGGGGCGCGGCGCACAGCAGGCTGCCGCCGATCTCGCTGATGTCCGCACCCAGTGCCCGCAGGGCGGTCAGGTGCAGGTCGATGGGCCGCGGGCCCAGCTCACACCCGCCGGGATAGGACAGCTCCGCCCGGCCGCAGCGGCTGAGGATGGCCCCCAGGAAGATGACGGAGGAGCGCATCCGCCGCATCAGCGCCTCGGGGATGTCCCAGCGGGTGATGCGGGTGGTGTCCACCACCAGGTCATTGCCCTCCCACCGGGCCTCACAGCCCAGATGCCGCAGGATGTCCGCCGCCGCCTCCACATCGCTGAGCCGGGGACAGTCCGCGATGCGGCACACGTCCTCCGCCAGCACGGCGGCGGCCAGAACGGGCAGCACGCTGTTCTTGGCCCGCTGCACCGTGATACGGCCGCTGAGAGGGCGGCCTCCCTCGATCCTCAGATAAGACATATCGCTCCGCCTTTCCAATGGTTTTACCCATCCTATGCAAGGCGCAGCTTGCCCCGTTACAGCAGGGCCATCAGGGTTTGATAAATGCGTTCGGTGGCGTCGGGGATGCCCAGCTCCCGCATACCGGCGGCCATGGCCTGGCGCTTTTCCGGGCTGCGGAGGATGGCGGCGGTCTCGTCAAACAGCGCCTGGCCGGTGGCCTGCTCCTCCGTCAGCACCACCGCGCCGCCGTGGCTCTCCAGCATCCGGGCGTTCTTCTCCTGGTGGTTGGCCACCACATAGGGGGAGGGCACCAGAATGGCCGGCATGCCCAGGGCCGTCACCTCGCTGAGGGTGCTGGCCCCGGCGCGGCTGATCACCAGGTCGGCGGCGGCCATCACCACCGCCATGTCGTAGATGTACTGCCGCACGTCCAGCATGGGGCTGCTGAGCCCCTGGGCCTCCAGCTCCGATGACAGATGGGGCCAGTCGCTCTTGCCCGCGGCGTGGATGTGGTGGAAGGGGAAGCCCGCCTCCCGCTCCAGCCGGAAGAAGTCCAGCATCCGCTGGTTCATGGTGGACGCGCCCAGGCTGCCCCAGAAGGAGGCCACCAGCGGCTTATCGTCGGTATAGCCCAGCCTCTGCCGGGCCTGCTCCTTCGTCAGCTCGAAGAAATCGCCCCGCACCGGCGTACCGGTGACCGCCACCTTGTCGGGGTGCTTATAGTGGCGGCGGCAGTCCTCAAACCCCACCATCACGCAGTCCACGCAGCCCTCCAGCAGCTTGGTGGTCAGGCCGGGGATCATGTTGGACTCGTGTACGGCGGTGGGGATGCGGCGGCGCGCCGCGGCCTTGACGGCGGGATAGCTGGCATAGCCGCCGGTGCCCACCACCAGGTCGGGCCTGAAATCCCGGATGATGGCGTCCGCCTCCCGGCGGGAGGTCACCAGCGTTTTTGCGGTCTTGAAGTTGTGCCGCAGGCCCTCCGGGGACAAGGACCGGCGGAAGTTGCTGACCTCCACGGCGGCAAAGTCATAGCCCGCCTTTTCCACCAGGCCCCGCTCCATGCCGTTGGGGGTGCCCACGAACAGCACCTTGGTGGCGGGATCCTTCTGCTGGAAATACCGGGCCAGCGCCAGGGCCGGATTCACATGTCCGGCGGTGCCGCCGCAGGTAAAGATCACATTCATGGTAAGTACGCTCCTTTTATCCGTTCCGCGGCGCGGGGATCTGGCGGGAAACGCTCAGTACGATGCCCATTTCCACCAACTGCAGCACCAGCGCGGTGCCGCCGTAGCTGAAGAAGGGCAGGGAGATGCCGGTGGCCGGGACAAGGCCCGATACCACCGCAATGTTCAGAAACACCTGCAAGCCCAGGTGGGTCATGACGCCCACCACCAGCAGCGTGCCGAACCGGTCGCGGGCGTGGAGGGCGATCCAGAAGCCCCGCAGCAGCAGCATGGCAAAGATCAGCATGATGATGGTTGCGCCCACCAGACCCAACTCCTCGCACACCACGGCGAAGATGAAGTCGTTGTGCTCCTCCGGCAGGTACATAAACTTCTGCATGCCCTTGCCCAGGCCCTTGCCCAGCAAGCCGCCGGAGCCGATGGCGATCAGGCTCTGCACCATCTGATAACCGGTGTCGCTGGTGTCCAGCCACGGGTCGTGCCACATGGCGATACGGCTGGCGCCGTAGGAGATGACGCCGCCCTCCACCAGCTTGACGAACAGCACCGCCAGAGCGGCCACGCTGCCCAGACCCGCGCCGATGAGCCAGGCGGGCATGCCGCCCACGGCCATCATCACCGCGCCGGTGCCTACGATCAGAAGCGTGCCGGACAGATGGGGCTCCAGCATCATCAGCAGGGCGATCACGCTCAGGATCACAAGATAGGGGGTGACGCCCTCCCGGAACACCAGCATTCTCTCCCGCTTTTTGGAGATGCTGTCGGCAAAGTAGACGATGACCGCCAGCTTGGCGATCTCCGAGGGCTGGAAGGTGAACACACCGTCGATGCCCAGCCAGCGGGTGGCGTTGTTATGGGTGATGCCCACATGGGGGATCAGCACCAGGATCAGCAGGAAGACGGAGAAGATCAGCAGCATGCGGGCCGCGCCGCGCCAGCGCTGATAGTTGACCTTGGCCACCACGAACATGGCGGCAAGGCCCAGTATGGCGAAGATGCCCTGCCGCTTCAGATAGAAGGTGGGGCTGCCGGCCTCGTAATAGGCGGAGGGGAAGCTGGCGGAGAACAGCATCACAAGGCCGATGGCCGTCAGCAGCAGGGTCAGCAGCAGGAAGGGAACGTCCATCCGCCCGCCCTTGGCGGCCAGAATATGCCTGCGCTCCACGGCCTTGCGGCGCATTTTTTCCGCGTGCTTCACCGGCGGCTGCTGGGGTCGCTGGGGTCGCTGTGGCATATGGCGTTCCTCCTTTCTGTGATATAGGCAAGGGTACGTTGGTTGCTCCGTAGGGGCGGACGACGAGCGCTGTGGAGCGCAGCGGAACGAGTGCCCTTGGGGTATCCGCCCTGACGATGGCGATGGGATTTCCGATAGGGCCGACAGGGTCGTCGCCCCCTACAACGGACTATCGACAGCGCTCGTCGTCGGCCGTAAACTACGCATGGCTATCGGTGATCATTTCGTAGGGCGGGGTGACCACACCCCGCCGTCATGCAAACGGGTACGTTGGTTGATTCGTAGGGGGCGATGCCCACATCGCCCCGCCGCCGTTACATGGCCGGGTACGTTGGTTACTTCGTAGGGGCGGACGACCCTGTCCGCCCTGACGATGGCGATGGGATTTCCGATAGGGCCGACAGGGTCGTCGGCCCCTACAACCGGCCATCGACGACGCGGTGCGTCGGCCGCAATCCCCATTGGCAATGAAATCGAAGATTTCGTGCCAGGAATTACATCGCCAGAAATCTTCCGTTCACCGCCACGACGGCCAGCAGGCAGAAGATCAGGCTCACGGTGGCGAAAACCGCCACCACCTTCTTCTCGCTCCAGCCGCACATCTCGAAATGGTGGTGCAGGGGTGCCATCTTGAACACCCGCTTGCCGTGGGTCAGCTTGAAATAGCCCACCTGGATGATGTCGGACAGCGTCTCGCAGATGTAGACGAAGCCCACCAGGATCAGCACCAGCGGCATGTCGTAGGCGAAGGCCAGCGCCGCCACCGCGCCGCCCAGAAACAGGGAGCCGGTGTCGCCCATGAACACCTTGGCGGGGTAGTGGTTATA
>CAKTZN010000095.1 GCA_934635545.1 uncultured Oscillospiraceae bacterium
CGAGGGAATACGGTGCCCGAATTGGGTACGGAAATGAGGTGATGACGTGGCGAAGGAAGATACTTACCGGCAGGAGCTGATCCGGTTGGGGGTGTGGCAAGACGCTTTTGAGGGGGAGCTGCACCAGCTGTGCATATTGGAGCGGGAGCTGAGCCGCACCATGAAGGCGTGGAAGGCCACGGCCGCAGACGGAAAAAACCCCAGCGTGCTGGATCCTCACTACAAGGTCATCACCCAGCAGCGCAGCGACATCCTGAGCCACCGGGAAAGCCTGGGGCTGACGCCAAAGGGCCTGCAGCGGCTGCGGAAATCCTCGTCGGAGCAGGGCAGCGCCGGAGACGGCATCGGCCAGAAGCTGGACGACCTGATGGCGGCCGTGGGCGGCTATGACGTGGTGGGCGGCGGATGAGGGCGCCCCATCTGGACCAGGTGCTGGCTTACGCCAGGACTACGGCTGCGGATGAGGGCATCTGTGAGCTGACGCGGCTGGGCTGCCAAAGGTTTCTGCGTGATCTGGAGGATCCCCGGTTCGTGCTGGATCCGGCGCTGCCGGAGTTTTGCATCGGGATCATGACGAAGCTGTTCGCGTTCATGCAGGGGGAGCGGCTGGACGGCACGCCGCTGCGGGGCAAGCTCTTTGAACTGATGCCGTGGCATGTATACTGCACCTACGCGGTGTGCGGCTTTCAGTGGGCCGACACGCGGCTGCGGCGGTTTACGGAGGCGGACATTTTTGCCCCGCGAAAGACCGTGAAAACCTGCTTTTCGGAAGCGCTGCTGTTTGCCATGTGCCTGTGGTACAAGCGCAGCGGCGCCAAGGAAAAAACGGTGGCGGGCTCCATGAAGCAGGGCATGGAGGGCTTTGAGTTCCTCAAGTACAACCTGGTACGGCTGGGGCTGGCCGCGCCGGACAATCCGGCAGGCGTGCCGCTGCGGATGCTGGACAGCTCCCTGGGACACAAGTTCTCCGGTGAGCTGGGCGGCGGCTTCCTGGACATGGAAACGCTGGCCTACAAGCCCGACCTGTTCGACGCGTTCAATGCCATGTTTGTCCATCTGGACGAGCTGGAGCTCTATAAGGACGCCCGACCCTACACCCGACTGCGCGACGCTATGAAGGCCTATACAAACAAGCTGGTGCTGATCACCTTCACGGCCGGCGACGACGGGACGGGCTTTGCCGCCACCCACCGGAACTATCTGGAAGCGGTGCTGCGGGGCACCATCAAGGGTCCGGACGCCGATCGCACCTTCGTGTTCATGGCGGAGGCCCCGCGAATGGAGGACGGCGAGGTGGACTACACCAATCCGGCGGTGCACCGGGCGGCCAACCCCAGCTACGGCATCACCATCCGGCCGGACGATATGCTGGCGGCATCTTTGCAGGCGGAGCGAAATCCCACTCTGCGGAAGGAGTTTCTGACCCGCTCGCTGAACGTGTTTGTCAGCAGCTTCAAGGCGTGGTTTGACGTGGCGGAGTTTCAGCGCAGCGACGGCCGCTATGGCTGGAGCATGACGCAGCTGGCTAAGCTGGTAAAGAACTGGTACGGCGGTGCCGACCTCTCGAAGCTGCACGATCTGACGGCGGCGGCACTGGCGGGCGAGGTGCCCGCCAAGCTGGCAGCCACGGAGGACTGGACGCCTCCGGAGGACGTGCTGGTGATCGTGCCCCACTGCTGGTTCCCCATCACGGCGGCGGCGGAAAAGGCGGATCAAGACCGGATTCCGCTGTTTGGCTGGAAGGACGACGGGTGGCTGGATATGCCCAACGAAGCCAGCATGGATCCCACGGAGCCGGTGAAGCAGTTTTTGGCGTGGAAAAAGGCCGGCTTTCACATCCGGAAGGTGGGGCACGACCGGAAATTCGCTCGGAAATACTATCAGGCCATGAAAAAGGCCGGGTTTTCTGTGGTGGATCAGCCCCAGATGTACTTGCAGAAGTCCGAGGGCTTCCGGTACATCGAGCACAAGGCGAAGGTCGGGTGTCTGTACTACTGCCACGCAGAGCCCTATGAGTACTGCGTGGCCAATGTCCGGGCGCAGGAAAAGGTAGACGACGCTGTGCAGTATGACAAGATCGGGCCCACAAACCGTATCGACGTGTTCGATGCTTCGGTGTTTGCCACGATCCGGATGCTGATCGACAGCGAGAAGTTGAATCAGGCCGCCAGGTGGATGGCGGACGATGAACCGAAAAGCGACAGTAAGGAGGGATGATGCGTGTGGCCTTTCAAAAAGCGGGTGGCCAGCACGTTCGGCTTTTGGCTGAGCGGCGGCGGTGATCTGCCGGTCGGCTATCACAGACTGCTGGACTGCCCGGAGGTGGCTGCCTGCATCGGCAGGATATCCTCCATGATCTCAAGTGCCACCATCTACCTGATGGAGAACACCAGCAAGGGCGACAAACGCGTGCAGGACGCGCTGAGCCGCTTTGTGGATATCGACCCGTGGCCGGGCCACGGCACCCGGTATACGTGGATGAACTGGATTGTGACCACGCTGCTGGGCGACGGAGACGGAAACGCCTTCGTGTTTCCGGTCTATGACGGCAGCATGTTCTCGGCGCTGGTGCCCATGCCTGGCGCCGTCATTGTGCCAGACGCCAACGGCGATGATTACACCGTGCTGTGGCGGGGGCGCACTCTGGCGGCGGATGAGGTTCTGCACTTCCGGCTCTCGGCGGACACGGAGTATCCGTGGAAGGGCCGGGGCTGCCGGGTGCAGGTCAGTCAGGTGGCGGCCAGCCTGAGGCAGACGGACGAGCTGAAACGCAATCTGTCCAGCCCCAAGTACAAGCCGCCCATGGTGGTGTCGGTCAACAGCGATTCCGACCTTTCCGACGACAACAAGCGGGAGAAGTTCCGGAAGAAGTATTTGGAGGACTCGGACAGCGGCAAGCCGTGGATCCTGCCGGCAGACATTGCCAAGGTGCAGCAGCTGCGGCCGCTGTCGCTGGTGGATCTGGCGGTGAAGGACACGGTGGAGCTAGATCGAAAGACGGTGGCGGCCATCTTCGGCGTGCCGGCGTTTCTGCTGGGGGTGGGCTCCTACAACGAGAAGGAGTTCAACTGCTTCGTGCGGACGGTGATCCTGCCTATCTGCCAGAGCATCGAGCAGGAGCTGACGCTAAAGCTGCTGCGCAGCGAGCGGAGGTACTTCAAGTTCAATCGGCGGCGGCTGTACGCGCTGGATCTGAAGGAGCTGGCCGATATCAACATGGCCATGAGCGACCGCGGGTACCTGTGCGGCGACGAAGTCCGCGAGGACATGGATCGCGATCCGGCGGGACTGACCACCTACGAGAAGCTGGAGAACTACATCCCCGTGGATCGGCTGGGAGACCAGAAAAAATTGAAAGACAAGGAGGGCAACGGCAATGCCTCAAAATGAGCTGCCGCAGGGCATCACCCTGCGCGGTATGCACACGGATTTCTGCACGAGAGCGGAAAACGAGAAGCGGGTGATCGAGGGCTACTTCGTGGTGTTCGATCAACCCTACTACGTGGCGGACTGGCTGGAGGAGACCATCAGCCGGCACGCCTTTGACGGGTGCGACGTGAGCGACGTCCGCGCCCTTATCGACCATAAGACCCATTTGGTACTGGGTCGGAGCACGGTGAAAACGCTGACTTTCAGCATTGACGATAAAGGACTGTTTGGCACCATCGAGACCAACGCAGCTGACGGAGACGCCATGA
Organism: uncultured Oscillospiraceae bacterium; assembly: GCA_934635545.1. Lineage (GTDB taxonomy): Bacteria > Bacillota > Clostridia > Oscillospirales > Oscillospiraceae > Vescimonas. The sequence continues at coordinate 3,699 of CAKTZN010000095.1, forward strand.
ACCTCTACGCCCGCGTCCAGCGGGGTGACGTTGACCAGGCGAGCTTTGGCTTCACTCCCAAGGCGGTGGCATGGACAGACCTGCCGAACGGGCGCTGCCGGCGCGAAATTCAGGCAATCGACAAGCTGTGGGAGGTAAGCGTTTGCACCTTCCCCGCCTATGAACAGACCCATGTGGGCGCCAGAAACGCGGCCGACCGGGAGATCGAGCGCGAGGCGATCCGCAGGGAAATTGAGAAATGCAAAAGGAGATTTCGACATGAGTAAGCTTTTTTCCCTCCAGAGAATGCGCGACGCGCTAAATGCCAAGCTTGCCGCGCAGCGCAGCAAGCGCAATGAACTGGCCGCATCCGAGCAGGAGCTGCGCAGCCAGTTGGAGGCGCTGGGCGACACGCCCGCCATTGAAGACGTGCGCAGCTTGAGCGACAGGGTGGACGCTGTGACGCGCCAGCAGACCGAGTGCGACGACGAGATCGCCTCCATTCTGGACGAGCTGGAGCGCTGCAACGCCGACATCGCGGCCTTTGAGGAGAATCACGCCGCTGCACCCGCTGCCAACGGCGGCGAGGCCCGCACTGCCGCTCCCGCGGCTGCCGCGCCTGTCCGCACCGCGCCGGCCACCGTGGAGGGCAGCAATTTCCGCTCCCGCTCCCGGTGCTTCGCCTCCCGGGCTGACATGAACGCGTTCTACGCCCGCAGCGACGTGAAGGAGTTTTTGCAGAGCCTGCGGGCTATGGGCGCCAGCGGCCGCCGCAGCGTATCCGGCGCGGAGCTGACTATCCCCACCGTGATGCTGGACATGATCCGGCAGAACATGGGCGAATATTCTAAGCTGATCCGCTACGTGCGGCTGCGCTCTGTGAAAGGCAAGGCCCGCCAGAACATTATGGGCAAGGTGCCCGACGGCGTGTGGATGGAGATGTCCGGCGCGCTGAATGAGCTGGAGTTCTCCTTCAACCAGCTGGAAACCGACGGCTACAAGGTGGGCGGCTATATCCCTGTTGATAACTACCTGCTGAGCGACAGCGACGTCAACCTGGGCGAAGAAGTCTTGCAGAATATCCTGCACGCCATGGGCCGGGCGCTGGACAAGGCCATCGTCTACGGCAAGGGCGCGCCCGGCAAGATGCCTGTGGGCTCCGTGACCCGTCTGGCCCAGACCTCCCAGCCCTCTTACTGGGGCGCGGAGCAGGGCGAGTGGACTGACCTGCACAGTTCCAACATCCTGAAGCTGGATCTGGCCAGCAAGACCGGCGAGAGCTTCTTCCAGCCGCTGCTGACGGCCATGGGCAAGGCTGACCCTGACTATTCCACCAGCAAGCGCACCGTGTGGTGCTGCAACCGCGCTACCCACCTGGATCTGATGAGTCGGGCGCTGAACTTCAACGCGGCGGGCACGCTGGTGGCCGGTATGTCCAACCGCATGCCGGTGGAGGGCGGCGAGTTTGTGGAGCTGGACTTCCTGCCGGACTATGAGATCGTGGGCGGCTTTTTCGACCTGTACACGCTGGTGGAGCGCGAGGGCGCCAGCATGGCCAGAAGCGAGCATGTTTTCTTCCTGGAGGACAAGACGGTGTTCAAGGGCACGGCCCGCTATGACGGTCAGCCCGCCGTAGGCGAGGGCTTTCTGGCCATTAACTACGCCAACACCGCCGTGACCACCAGCTACGACTTCAAGCCGGACTATGCTAACACCAAGCTGAATGTTCTGGTGTGCACCGCCGCGGCCGGCACCGGCAGCGGCAACACCGTGGTGACGGTGAGCGGTGCGAAGGAATCTTCGCCCAAGCTGAAGTACGCGGTGCGCTCCAGCGTGAGCCTGAAGGTGGGCGACAAGCTGAAGGGCAGCGAGTGGGAGGATCTGACCTCTGGCTCTACGCAGATCGCTGCGGCGGCGGGCGCTCCCATTACCGTGGTGGAGGTCGACGCCAATGGTCGCGTGATCTCCGCGGGCAATGTGGCCGCGGTGCCCGCGTCCTGAGGCATATACGCCGGGCGGCGGACTGAGCGGGAGCAATAATCAGTCCGCCGCCTTGCGGCAGAAAGGAGTGAAACGCCATGGACATGGAAATTTTGTTGACACGACTGAAGCTGAGCCTGCCGCTGACGTCGGACGCCTATGACGAGCTGCTGGAGGGCTTTTTGCAGACGGCCATCGACAAGTTCGGGGCCGACACGCAAAGCGAGAGCGACCAGACACTGGTGATCCTCTACGCCGGGTGGCTGTGGCGCAGCCAGAAGAACCTCGGTTTGCAGAAGCCTCCGGCGCTGCAGATGGCTATCAACGACCGGGCGGTGCGGAAGGCGACGGAGGGCGGCAATGTTTGACGTGCTTTACCTGATCGTTCCCGATTCGGGCACGCAGGATGAGATCGGCGTTTTCCGCAAGACCGGTCCGGAAGAACGGCGGCGGGTGCTGTGCGAGGCCGGAGGCGTCCGGCGCAGCGAGTGGGCGGCTGCCGGCGCGGCCGGGCATAAACCGGAGCTGGTGGTGACCGTGCCCTTCGTGGACTACCAGGGCGAGACCGAGGCTGACTACCGCGGGCAGCGGTACAGCATCTACCGCACCTATCCCGTCAATGACGGGTGGGACATTGAGCTCTATCTCGAGATGAAGGGCGGTGTGCGAGGATGAGCGGAAGCATCAACATCGACCAACTGGCGGACGCCGTGATGGGCGCGCTAGAAGAATACCGGGACGTGACGCTGGACGTTATGAAGGAGGCTGTGGATAAAGTGGCCAGGGAGACCGTGGCCGAGGTCCGCAGCGATATCCCTGCGGCTGGCATCGGTGGCACGGGCGACTATCGGAAAAGCTGGGCGTCCAAGCGGGATGCCGGGGCGCGCGGGCGGTACGCCTACGCGAAGGTCGTGTACGCCAAAGCGCCCCACTACCGGCTGACGCACCTGCTGGAGAAGGGACATGATCTGATCGTCCGGAAAAAGCCGCTGGGCCGCGTCAAGGCGTTTGTCCACATCCGGCCGGCGGCGGACGCCGCGGCCGACAAACTGGAAC
>CAKTZN010000096.1 GCA_934635545.1 uncultured Oscillospiraceae bacterium
GTGCAGGGACGCTCGAACTTGACGATGGCCTGGTAGGAGCAGCTCTGCTTGCAGCGGCCGCACTTGATGCACTTGTCCTGGTCGATGACGGCCTTGCCCTTGACGAAGGAAATGGCGTTCTTGGGGCAGGCGTGATAGCAGTGATGGGCCAGGCAGCCCTGGCACAGGTTGGTGACCTCGTAATGGGTGGGCGGGCAGGCGTTGCAGGCGTATTTGATGATGTTGATCAGGGGGGGATCGTAATATTTCTCCGCGATGGCGCTCTCCTCCACGCCGTCGCTCAGCAGGTTATGCTCGGACACCGGGCGCAGGGGCAGGCCCATGGCCAGGCGGATGCGCTCGCCCACGATGGCGCGCTCCAGGAAGATGGACTCCCGGAAGGTGGCCTCTTCGCCGGGCGTGATCTCGTAGGGCAGCTTTTCCATACGGGAATAATCCTCGTCATAGGCCATTTTTGCCACCTCGGCGAACACGCGCTTGCGGGTGTCGGCGATGCTGCAGGTAATGTTTCTCATGGTTTTTCCTTTCTGTTGTGGGGTGTTCCAAGCATTATATTATACTGGCGGGCGGTGGGGTTGTCAACCCCGGCGCAGGGTAGTTTGCCCGATTTTGGGCGGGTTTTTTATTGGTTGTGGACGCTGGAAAAAATTGCCTGTTGGAGAGCAAAAAAATGACCGTCTTTCGACGGTCATTTTTTATTAAATTCAGCGGGTCTTGCGCTTCTTGCCGATGACAACGGCAGAGCCGGTCATGGACAGGATGGACAGACCAACGTACACGCCGATGCCAGCGTCGAAGGTCTTGCCGGACTCCACCTTCTTGCCGTCATCCTTGGGCTTGCTGGGCTTGTTGTTGCCGCCGCCAGAGGTGCCGCCGCCACCGGGATTGGTGTTGGTGGTCTCGGTGCGCTTCACATAGCCACACTCAGAGCAGGTCTCGACGGTGATGGTCTTGTTGCCTTCCGTCACGGTGTTCTTCTCGCCGAACTTATGGGCAGACTCGTTCACATGAGCGTCGCAGTTGGCGTCGGTGCACTTGTTCCAATGGTTGTTCTCGTCGTAACGGATTTCGTTGCCAGCCGCATGCTTGTGGCCCTCGGTGCCGGTGCCGCCCACGGTGCAACCGCAGTCAGCGCAGGTCTTGCGGCCATAGGCGTCAGCCTCGCCGAACTTATGAGCAGCCTTGCCGACGACAGTACCGCAGACCTTGCAGATCTGCCAATGCTCGGTATCGCTGGTGGCATACTCGTCCTTGACGACACTATGGGTGGTGGACTTCGCCAGGGTCTCCGCCGCGACAGTGGTCTCGGTGGTACCGGCAGCGTCCTTGAATACCTTGCCGCAGGCGGAGCAGGTGTAATACTCGTTATTACCGGGCTCAAGGCAGGTAGGAGCCTTGGCATCAACCTTGGTCAGGGTGTGGTGAGCATCGATAATGACATTCACGATCTCTTTCTTGCCTTCAGCGTCGCTGAACTTCTTGCCGCAGTCGGTGCACTGGTAATACTCCTTATTACCATCCACGGTGCAGGTAGGAGCCTTGGCGTCAACCTTCACAATCTCTTTGTGGATGTTGGAATCGATCTTGGCTACCACGTAGCCGCAGACTTGGCAGGTAGCGGAACTCACGCAGTTGGGCGTTCCGGCCAGAGGCTGGTGGGCAGCCTCGCTAAACCGCTCGCCGCAGTTCGCGCGCTCGCAAATCTTCCAATGGCCAGTCTTATCGGACTGCCAATCGCCGCCCTTATGGCCCAGAGCGGTGTCAGCAGCGGTGAAGGTCTCGGTGCCCTTAGCGCCGCATCTGGTGCAGGACTTGAAGTACACAGCGTCAGTGGTGCAGGTAGCAGCATACTTCAGATACTGGTCGGCAACCTTCTCAGCAGTATAGCTGTGGCCCAGAGCGTTGCCATACTGGAAGGTCTCGGTGGTGCTTGCCACACCGCAGGCGCAGGACTTGTAATACACAGCGGGGGAGTCGCAGCCAGCAGCGGACTTCAGATACTTGGCCTCTGCAACTTCCTGAGTGAAGCTGTGGGTATGATCCAACTGAGCCTTGATCACGTAGCCGCACTCGGTGCACTTGATGGGATACGTCTCAGTGGCGCCACCCTCATGGTCGGGGGTATGGGCAGCCTTGTCCATCTCTACCTTGCAGGTCGTGCAGACATGCCAGTGGCCGGTAGCATCGCTCTTCCACTCGGTGGAGGGGGTATGGCCCAGAGCAGTGCCATCGGTGAAGGTCTCGGTGCCCTTAGCGCCGCACACGCAGGAGAAGTAATAGACAGCAGCGTCCGTGCAGTTCGCAGCGGTCTTCAGGTAATCCTTCGTGGTAACCTTCTGGTTGTAGGTGTGAACAGCGTAGCCGTCCTTATCGGCGTTGGCGGTCACATCACAGCCAGCGGCGGTACAGTCGTGCCAATGGTGGGTAGCATCCTTGCTCCACGCCTCGCTCCAAACATGCTCATGCGCGGGGGTGTTGCCCTTGACCGTGATCATCACAGTTTTCACCACACCAGCAGGTGCGCAATCGACAGAATCATAGGTTTCTTCGTCAATTTTGTCTACCGTATACTCTGTAACTTCAATTTTGTATGCCTGTCCCGCCTTGGCAGTATCTTTAACTTTCAAGGTCGCAGAAATTGTTCCACCAGCTTGAAGCGTAGTCAGATCATTATCACCACTGGCAGAAAAATCACTGCAAGTAATCTTACCCATGTTATTTGCATCACTTACGGTCGAATACGTCGTAGCAAAAGCAGGCTTCTCATAAGCAACTACTTCAAATGCATCTTTGGGGAAGGAAATATTGAATTCGATAGTTGCAAGAGGATCAGAAATCGCGGGGATTTTTAATTCCACACCAAATTCGTCACCAACAGACACCTCAGTGGTGCTGGCAGAAAGGCCATTGTTCACTGTACCGTATGCCATCGCAGTCGGGCACAAAGAGAGCAATAAGCACAGTGATAAAATAACTGAAAGCAATCTCTTTTTCATAAATAACCACCTTAAAAATTACACAAAATTATTGAAAAGCGAACCCTTGCCGTTTGCATAACGGATAATCTGTGTTGCATCCTTACTGTTAACAGCATCATCTGCATTAATATCACATGCCATTAAACGTTCAGCGTTTTCCTCAGGTGTACCATTAGTAAACAGGGAGCCTTTACCGTTTGCGTAACGCGCTATTTGTGTTGCATCCTTAGCATTAGCCGCGCCGTCATAGTTCACATCGCCGTACAGCCACAGCTTCATCTCGCCCAGGGCGAGGTCTTCGGAGCCGACGGTGATCGCCACGATCTTAGGCACATATTTGCCGGGTTTCAGAATCGCCAGCTTGTATTCGCCAGCCGCAACATTGCCAAAGGTAAAGCTCTGTCCGTACTGCTTGCCGGAGGCCGCGATAGCGCCCTTTTCGGTGCAAGCCGTGCCGGTATAGGCAGCGCTCTTCCACTCAGCCTTGATGGCATCATCGGTGGTAGCCGCCGGGTAGAGCAGATACACAGCATCATCGGTATCATTCCAGCTCAGGGCCGTGCCGCTGACCGTCACGCCGGTAGTACCGCTGCCGCTATCAGTGATCGGGGCGGCCACGCAGTTATACTTGCCGGTCTCGGTCATATGCCGCGCACCGCTGTAGCAAGCCTTGAATCCGTCCGCGCCGGTCTTGATCGTCAGGCCATACGCAGGATCATCAATGGTGTAGGTCACGGCAACCAGAACCACAATGCCCTTCAGCAGACGGCCAGTCTTATAGTCGCCGCCGTAAGCAAAGAAGCGGCCCATTTTCTCATAGAAGCCGTAGGCGCCATCTTCGCCAACCTCGCCGACGGTACTGGGCTTGAACACCTTGTCCAGCTCCGTGCCGCCGTTGTTGTAGACCACTTTCTTAAAGGTCAGGCCCGTGGTCTCCACATAAAAGCTCAGCGCGCCGACACCGTCAGACCCGGTAGCGTCCAGGGTGAAGGTGTAGGTGACTTCGCTGCCGTTGACCGACTTGGCCGTTTTCAGGGTCACGGTTTGCTGTTCCGCGCCCGCCACCACCAGCAGCGACAGCACCATGGCGGCAGTGAGTAATAATGATAAAACTCTCCTCATTTGCACTCCCTCTCTCGGTTTGATTTTGGCACGGCAGGTACGCCGGGAGTCATCCCCGCGGACTTGCCGCTGCCTGTGATGAGATCCAGCCGGACGTGCTTTCCATACACGGGTACATTGTACCCTATTTTTACCCATATGGCAAGCATTTTTTTGGGGATTTTTGGCGTGAGCGTCAAAATTTTGGGGTGTTTCGCGCCTCCCGCACGAAACGCCCCTCGTTGGGGGCATATAAGGGGATTTCGCGCCCCCGGGCGCGACCCCCTTTTGCCCGTGGCGGCAAAAGGAGGCAAAAACGCCATTCAGGGGAAGGGGATTTCGTACTCCCCTTCCCCTGAAAACCCCATCCCAAACGACCATGAGGGGGCTGCGGCCCCCTCCTTGGAACCACCCCCCCGTGGGGAGGTACGGGGGTGCGGCAATAAAAAATGGGCCAATGGCCCATTTTTTATACCCATTACAATATAACAATATAATGACAATAAACTCTGAAATTACTTCTTCTTTCTGACCACCACGATGACGATCGCGGCGGCGGCTACGATGACCAGCGCCAGAATGATCCACAGCGTGGCTCCGCCATTGGCGGCGGGGGTGCTGCCGTCAGGGGTAGCGCCGTTGGCGCTGTCGTCGGGAGACGTGCCGCCACTATTATTGTTGGGAATCGCGCCGCCGTTGGACGTGCCGTCCGGGGACGCGGCGTCGCCGTTACCGTTGGGGGTATTGGCGCCGCTGGCACCGGCATTGCCGGTGGCACCGCCGTTGGCGCTGCCGCTGCCGTTGGTGGTGTTGCCGCTGCCGTCGGTCTCGGTGATGACGGGGGTGGCATCGGCCACGGGCGCTTTATCGCCGCCGGGGACGGTGACGGGGGTGGTGGTCACCTGGGCGGTATAGACATCGCCGGAGCCGTCCAGCGCCGCGATGAACTCGGCATTGAGGGTGTAGGTGCCGCTCTTGTTGGCGGGCATGGTGGCCTGGATGGTCAGCACGGTGGCCTCCTTGCTCATGCGGCGATCTTCGGTGGTGCCGGCGGCGGCGAAGTAGCCGGTCTTGGCGGTGTAGCCGTAGATCTCGAAGATGCCCTTCCTGGTGGCGGGGCTATAGCTGAGGCTGCCGTCGCCGTAGGTGATGCCGCTGGTATCCTGGGTCAGGGTCATGCCGCTGGAGGGCTGGAGCTGGATGCTGAACACGCCGAGCTCCTTCCCCTCGGGCGGGGTGACGGTGACGGAATAGGTGACAGTGGCGGTGTCGCCGCTGACCTTGGTATCGGTGGGTGTGATGGTGAGCTTGGCCGTGCCGGGGATGGTATCGGCGCAGGCGGCGACCGTCAGCGCCAGCAGGGCGGCCAGCGTCAGCACCAGGGTGATGATTCGTTTCATAGGTGTCTCCCTCTTCTGTTCCCCCTTCGCGCGGAAGGGTGTGGTATGGACATTATATCACACGCGGCGGCGGTTGGCAAGGTGGATCACAGGTCAAACAGCGTGGCCATGACCTCGTCCGCCGTGATGCCGCCGAACAGCTCCGCCATGGGGCTGGCCTCCAGCACGGGGCGGACGGCCTCCGGACGGTAGGGCGTGCCCTTCAGCGCCGCCAGCAGGGCGTCCATGCCCCGGACGGCCAGGAAGTCGCCGCAGAACCGCACGCCGGTGATCCGGCCATCGGCGATGGAGACGCTGGCCTCCAGGCAGCCGCCGTCCCAATAGCGCTTGCGGGTGACGTCGAATTTGGGGGAGCGGCCGTAGTTCCACTCCCAGGTGTCGTATTTTTCGGTCTTGAGGCGCTCCACCGCCGCCAGCTCGTCGGCGGTCAGGGCGTCGGGCGTCAGCCCGCCGCCGGACAGGGCGTCCTTCAGGTAGGCCCAGAAGGCGGGGAGCTCCATGTCCTCCGGCAGGAAGTCGCGGATGTTGCCGATGCGGGCCCGGACGGATTTGGTGCTCTTGGAGCGGAATTTCTCCGGGTCTACGTTCAGGGCGCCGGCCACCATGCCGGGGTTGGCGTCGAACAGCAATGTGCCGTGGTGGAGGATGCGGCCCCCATGACGGCGCTGGGCCGTGCCGGAGACCTTGCGGCCCTCCACCAGGATGTCGTTGCGGCCGGAGGCCTCCGCGTTCAGGCCCAGGCTCCGCAGTGCCGCCACCACCGGCTGGGTGAAGCGGCGGATGCTGATGCCGTCGTCGCCTACGTCGGTGATGAAGGAGTAGTTCAGGTTGCCCAGGTCGTGATAGACCGCGCCGCCGCCGGTGCCACGGCGCACCACGTTGATATGGTGCTCCTCCACAAAGGCGCGGTTGATCTCCGCCTCGGTGTTCTGGTTGCGGCCCACCACGATGGTGTTGTCGTTCTGCCACAGCAGCAGGTAGTCGCCCCGGGTGCGGTGACACAGGACGTATTCCTCGAACGCCAGGTTGTAATAGGGGTTCTGGGAGTGGGTCTCCAGATAGTGGACGGTCTTTTCCATGGACGGGCCTCCGATCGTTGGATATTGTGAAAAAATCCCACCCCGGATGGGGTGGGATTCTGGCGCGGAAGGAGGGATTTGAACCCTCGCGCCGCTTTTGACGGCCTACTCCCTTAGCAGGGGAGCCCCTTCGGCC
>CAKTZN010000097.1 GCA_934635545.1 uncultured Oscillospiraceae bacterium
CATGGAGACGGTATTCGAACGCCCCTTCATACTGGAGGCGGTATCGGAACGGGATTTCCCCGCCGCCAGCAGCCAGTCCCGGAAGCTGGGCGGCCATCTGAACGGCTGCCGGATCGGATTTGACGCCGGCGGCTCTGACCGCAAGGTCTCCGCCGTGATGGACGGCGCCGTCGTGTACGCCGAGGAGGTGGTCTGGCACCCCAAGACCCAGGCCGATCCCCAATACCATTACAGGGAGATCCTGTCCGCTTTTCGCACGGCGGCGGCCAGGCTGCCCCGGGTGGACGCCATCGGCGTATCCTCCGCCGGTGTGTTCATCGGCAACGCGCCCATGGTCTCCTCTCTTTTTATGCAGGTACCTCCGGCGCGGCGCAGCGCCGTCAAATCCATCTACGACCGGGCGGCAAAGGCACTGGGTAACGTGCCCATCGTGGTGGCCAATGACGGCGACGTGACGGCGCTGGCCGGCGCCATGAGCCTGCACGATGGCCGCGTTCTGGGGCTTGCCATGGGCACCAGCGAGGCGACGGGCTACGTGGACGGCAGCGGCTGCATTTCCGGCTGGTTCAATGAGCTGGCCTTCGCACCGGTGGATCTTGATTCCCGGGCGGCGCGGGACACGTGGTCAGGCGACATCGGCACCGGGTGCAACTACTTCTCACAGGATGCTGTCATCCGTCTGGCGCCTGCCGCCGGGGTCGAGCTGGACGAGACCCTGACGCCTGCCGAAAAGCTGAAAGCGGTGCAGGCACTGGCGGCAGCGGGAGACAGCCGCGCACTGGCCATTTTCCGCGACATCGGCGTCTATCTGGGGCACACGCTGCCGCTGTACGCCGCCGTATATGACCTGCGGCACCTGATGGTGCTGGGACGGGTGGCCTCCGGCGTCGGCGGCGAGTTGATCGTATCGGCGTGCCGCCGTGTGCTGGCGGAGGAGTACCCCGCGCTGGCGGCGCTGTCCGTCACGTTGCCGGATGAGCGCTTTCGCCGTGTCGGCCAATCCGTGGCGGCGGCCAGTCTGCCGGAGGTGTAAGCCGACGAAACGTCCTCCGTATAGGCCGGTGCACATATGGTGCACGCCTGAAGCGCCGGACATATGATATGACCCCCGCACCTGCCGCGCTGCGGCAGGTGCGGGGGTCTCGGCATGATAGTACCGGCGGCAGGGCAAGATGCGGCCGGTACCATTACCGACAGCGCACCAGCAGACGGTGGCGGCTGTCGGCGGTACAGGTGAACAGCGTCAACGGATAGTCAGAGGCCAGCGCATCGCGCTCATCACCGGCGACGGTCTTCACCGCCGCCACTGTAAAGGCATGGGAGACGCCCAGCGGCTGGCGCAGGAAAAGCCCGGTACGGCGGCACTGCTGAACACCATGGGCAAGGAGCTTGGGCTGCGGGTGGAGATCGTGCCGACGGTACGGGGCGGCAGCGCCAACGGCCAGTACGTCGCCAGCCGGAATCTGATCCAGATCGCGGCTGATGCAGAAAACGCCATTGACTTTGTGGCGGCCCACGAGGTGACGCACCGGATGCAGGAGCTGGCGCCGGAGGAATACCGGGCTTACCGCGACCACGCCATGCGCTACCGCGCACGGGAATCCGGCGAGGAGGGCGCGGCGGCCTATGTGGAGCGGTATCGGGCGATGGCCGAGGAGGCGGGCGTAAAGCTGACGCAGGAGGAGGCCATGGACGAGATCGCCGCCGACTTCACCCGCGACATGATGGCAAACGGCAAGCTCTTTGAGAGTTTCGCCAAGGAGAACCGCCCGGCGGCAAAGCGGATGCTGGACGCCCTGAAAGCCTTTATCGAGAAGATCAAGGCGCTGTTCCGGGGCAAGGAGGCGCGGGACGCGGCGGCACAGAGCGCCTACGGCAAGGACATGGCCGGGCTGGAGGCGTGCGCGGCGCTGTGGCAGAAAGCCTATGACGCGGCGGCAAAGCAGGCGCAGATGGCAAAAACCGCCGCCCGCGAGGGCGACGGTGAGGGACGGTATCAGATCAGGCGAGAGTTCATGCGGGAAATCGACGAATGGGCAGAGGACGGCCGGCCAGATGGAGAGACCTTCATCCTCGGCAGTACCGGCTCCGTGCTGCAAGGTCTTGGCGCGATTGAAAATGACATTTTCATGGAGAGCACCAAGATCAACAAAATCCTTGTGGATCACCCCGAAATGACGCTGGAAGAAATCAAGCGGGTTCCGCAGATTCTGGAAGATCCCGTAATGGTGCTGAAAAGCAAAACGAGAGCAAACAGTATTGTGGTCTTTGGCACATACCGTGCGCAGAATGGAAATCCCATTTTGGCAGCTATGGATCTTTTGCCGATGAAGAACCGTATCTTCATCAGCGGGATGCAGAAGGTATCCAGTACATACACAAAGACGGGCAGCCGTACACAGACGGCGGAAGAAGTGGGTGCAGCCTTTTTGAACGGCAGCGAAGTGCTGTTTTTGGACAAAAAAAGAGCCACCCCGGTTCTTCGTCGTATGGGCATCTATACGCCCATAGGCCTTCTCCGAAGTGGCTATATTGGTAGTATAGCACTTAATGAAGCACGTGTCAACATCCAAGGTGTTCCGTTTGCGGAAGTCGTTGACAGCGGGATGCAGGCAAAATTTTCTTTGAAGAAACCGGTGGAGGAAACAAAAAATCTGCTGGCGCTGCACAACCTGACAGAAAAGAATCTTCTGGATGCTGTCAGGCTGGGCGGGCTTCCGATGCCCTCCATCGCCGTGGTGAAGGGTGACGCGGGGCACAGTGAGTACGGCCCGATCTCCTTTGTTTTCAGCAAGGATACCATTGACCCGCAGCTGTTCCGCAGCAATAAGGTATATGGCTATGATGCGTGGACACCTACGGCACCGCAGATTGAGTATGAGGTCAACGAAAAGGCTGCCAACCGCATTCATGAGCTGTTCTATCGGATGCAGCGGGAAAAAGGCCGTGACTTTGCCAATCCGCTGTATTCCGTAGCCAACACGCTGGAGGATGAGCTGAACCGCAAAGGCGGTCTGGACAAGGTGGTTGAACCTATGCGGGACGATCCGCGTGTGATGAACATCTACCTTGAAGATACCGGGCGCGGGGCAGTAGAAAATGTGATGCGCCGGAACGTCAGCCGCATGGACGAAAACCAGCAGGAAATGTCTGAGTTCCTGATCCACGAATTGGGCGCTGACACTGTGGATGGTTTCCGGGCAAACGGCAGCGAGGCTCCCATTGCGGCAAGAAAACGGTGGTTTGCAGAACACGGCGAAGCGCTGAACGCGGCGCTGCGGAAATACTATGAAAAGCTGGGGCTGCCTGCGAAGGATGCCGCCGATGTGGTGAACGCTGAGACGAATGCAGCGAAAACAAAATATCTGCTGAATACACGGAAGTATTTGAGCGGAAACACAGAGACGGTGACGGAGGAGGTCGATCTGGACGCCACCAATAATGCTATCCGCAAAAAGGTGGACAAGGCTGATTATGACCGCTGGCTGGATGAGCTGTTTAAGGACGTTGTGAAAAACGAGGGCATATACAACGGTAAGGATTACTACACATCCTCCGGTAACCGCCGCAGCTTCTCCGCGACCCATTATGAGATCACGCTGGAGAATATTGTAAAGGCAATGAAGCGGGGCGACCAGAAGGGCACCAATACATTCTTTGGCGGGCAAGCTATCTGGGGTGTGGCTTCAAAGGACTATAATTCCATTGACGAAATCAAGGCGGATTCCGGCCGGCTGGTAAAAATGACGGAGGAGGAATACAGCGCCATCCGTCAGGAGTATTCGGCACGGCTGGCGGAGTTGACCAACGAGATCAAAGACCCCGCCGCCCGGAATGACTTTATTGCTTTGGACGATGCGGCCACAGCCATTGTGGAAACTCTGCGCACAAAGCGTACCGCAGCGGCCATCGACAAGGAGCTGCGTACATATCCGACGCTGCATATCAGGCCGGGCACGGCGGGCAAGGTGCTGCAACTCTTTGAAGATATTTCCAATATGCCCACCGGGTACTTTGAGGCCAAGCCGCAGCGTGCTGTGGGCTTTGACGAAGTGCTGGCCGCTGTGATCCCGGATGATGCCAGTGCGGAGGTCAGGGCGGCACTGGCTCAGGCTGGCGTGAAAGCGATTGCGTACAAGAGCGGAGATGAACAATCCCGCACAGATGCAGTAAACAGCGTGGAAGGCGCAAGATTCCAGCTGAAGAGCTTCAGCGAACAGGCGGTTTCTACGGCGCTGTACGATGCGTTGAGCGAAAAGGCCACCCGACAGAATCAGCTGATCCCCGTCAGCGTTATGCCGCGCTATATCAGCGAGAAACTGGGAATCGGCGGCGACATTTATATCCAGCGTGACCATGCCTATGAAAACATGGTCAGCAAGGAGCAGGCCATTCAGGATGGCCGTCCGACACAGCGCAAGGGCGAGAATGTCCATTTTCATGATCTGGGCGTGGAGAAAATGACACGGGCCATTATGAGCATCAACGAGCCGACCATGACCATTTCCACCAAAACAAAGGACGGGAATCCGGCGGTCATTATGATGCTGCCGGAATATGGAAACAACGATGCACCGCTGTATGCTGTGCTGAGTTTCTATTCCAGCAAGAGCCTGAACGGTAATTTCTCTGTGCGGCCGCACGTCGTTCTGACTATCGCGGAACGCAATTTCTTTGAAGATGGTGGGCGTGTTGGTTGGGATGAACTGATTCGCAATGCTATCAAAGATGGTCGTGTGATGGATTACAACAAAAAAGAGAGAAGCAACCTGTCAGTGATTGCCCAGCCAGCAGGGCTGGGGAATATAACAGAAGCATCTCTCAAGAAGAATTTAGCACAGTTCCAGAAGGAAGTCAAGCAATTCAGAGAAAGTAACAATATTCGCTATCAGCTGAAATCCGCCACGGAGCTGGGGCAGGAGGTGCGGGAGCTGAAGAAGTACGCCGCATACCGGCAGCGGGGCACGACCGACCGGGAAATCCTGCTGTCGGCGGCGAAGGGGGCCGCCAAGACCGAGTGGGAGCGCAAGCGCCTTGCCGAGTACAGGGGCGCGGTGGGACGGCTGGAGGGCTACGAAGCCCGACTGTCGGCCAACCGGGCAGAGCTGACGGAGCTTACTCTCGCAGACGGGAAGAAAAATGCCAAGCGGATTTCGTATCTGAAGGACGAGATCACCAAGGACACCAACCGCGTGGCCATTGTGGAAAACAAGCTGAAAGACCTGGAGGACAACCGCAGCCTGCAAGAGCTGCTGGGTCGGGAGCGGGCAACTATCCAGCAGCAGGAACGCACCTATCTGGGCAAGGTGGAGGAGCTTCTGAGCGGATACCGCGGCCTGTACGGCACGATGGACAAGGGAGAAAAGGCGGCGCGGTTTTCAGCTCCTCCATGTTCTGAAAGGAAAAATAGATCGGCTGGGTGGAGCAGCCCAATTTTTTGGCGACGCTGCGGGCATTGATGGCGGAAAAACCGCCGTCACGCAGCACCTCGATAGCCGCATCAATGATCTTATCCCGGGAGACTTTTTTCACAGCAGGCATTGGCATCACCTCAATAATAACAGTTGGTTATGTATAACGCTATGTTAGCATATGGTGTGAAAGATTGTTTGTCAAGAGTCTGTCAGCAGCCGTCATATAAAATTAAAAAATATCTCTTTTCCGGTCTCCTCACTCCAGCTGCGCCGCCCACCACCGCCAAAGCGGCGCGGCGTCTGCCGCATCGGCACGCCGCAGAGAAAAGCTCTGCCGTTCCGGATGGTACTGCACCCCCACGACAGGCAGCGACTCGTGAAGGAAGCCCTCGACAATGCCGTCCGTCGCACGCTGGCAGACCTGCAGTCGCTGCCCCGGCATCCGCACCGCCTGATGGTGGCTGCTGGTGACCGCCGGTGCCTTCCCCAGCAGGGCCGCCAGCAAGCCCTCTGCCCGGGTGGAATGCACCAGATCCGCCTCCGGCGCCTGATGTCCCGGGATACGGTCGTACAGCGTCCCGCCAAAATAGACGTTCAGTGCCTGCATCCCCCGACAGATCCCCAGCACCGGCCTGCGGCGGCAGACAAAGGCATTGATCAGTGCCGTTTCCTGCCGCCGCAGGCTGCCGTATATGTCGCCGCCGCCCGGCAGCAGCAGGCCGCTGCACCGCCGCGCAGCCGCCACGTCGGTGGATACCACCGTCTCCTGACCCACCGCGGCCAGCGCACGGCGGTAGTTGTCGTAGCTCCCCTCTCCATAAATAAAAACCATCATTTTTCCCTCCCGTACAAATTATGCGTTGCACAGGTGAAAAATTTGTGGTATACTGGTTAGGCTCATGGAGCTGTTCCCAAGTGGTTGAAGGGTCTGCACTCGAAATTTTTGGAAGCTCCGGCCGTTTCGCCCGCTGAAAATGTCCGCCGCACAGGGCTTTGCGCGGGTTCGGATTTCACAATTTCATATCGTTCTTGCGTGTTTTTCTTGCATTCTTCCGGAGCAAGGATTACACTTGAGATATACGGAGAGTTGTCCGAGAGGTCGAAGGTGCGACACTCGAAATCGTGTCGGTCGCTTTCCGGGGTGACCTCGCAAACCCTTGATACTTCGGGCTTCTTCCGCTTTTCTACA
>CAKTZN010000098.1 GCA_934635545.1 uncultured Oscillospiraceae bacterium
GTCAGACCCATGTTGGCGCCGTGGCGGTCGGTGATCTCCAGCACCACGTCGTCGATGGCGGTCAGATCCAGCATGTCGGACACGGTGGTGTAGTCGCCGTACTGGCTCAGCTCCTTGGTGATGTAGCTGACGGTGATGCCGCTGCCGTCGGGGGTCACGCCCTCGGTCAGGGGCGTCAGCGCCTTGTCGAAGGAGCCGAACTTGCGCCACTCCACGGTCTTGCCGCCGCCCACAGGCAGGGGCTTGGTGGCGGCGAACTGGTTGTGCACCAGCGCGGGCTTGGCGTTCTCCAGCAGCTCCATGCCGTAATAGGTCTTCATCTCGGCGCTGAGACTCTGGGTGCCGGTGGTCTGTACATTGCTGTCCGCAAAGCGCTGCAGATCAAAGGTATGTGCAAATGCCATAGTGATTTCTCCTTTATAAAATTTAGTATGTCGGATGTCCCATGCTCCCCGGCGTCGGGAGCGCGCTGCGCCCGAAGAAAAAACTGCTGTCCGCGGTAGCCCGCGACCCCGCCCGGACACCCCGGGCATCTATATCAAATCCCTACCCGATGCTGCATCGGGTGTGACAACTCTCCCGTAGGGGCGACCCTCGCGGTCGCCCGATGCGGCGGTGCTGTCTTGCGCGGGTGGCCATCGAAAGGCATTGCGTAGGGGCCGACGACTCTGTCGGCCCTATCGGAAATGCTGCGGCCATCGTAGGGGCGGACAGGGTCGTCCGCCCCTACAGAATCCTACCGTGCCGCTTCGTAGGGGGCGATGCCCACATCGCCCCGCTCGGTGGATGCAAAAGGATTTTCAACGTACTGCATCAGCGGTAGCGGCGCGGGAGCAGAGACGATTCGATCATGATGCGATAACGGAGATCCTGCGTGAACGTGTGGTACATGGCCGCAACATCTAAATACGGTATAGCGCGCAAGGAAGTGAAGAAACCATGGGTTTCTTCTGGCTCTTTTGGTTACTTTTCCAGCTATTGGGAAAAGTAACCCGCCGGAGGCCGTCTCCGCTCGAGGGCACGAAAAAACTTTATCCCCCCCTCAGAACCGGATCTTCTCCCCCCGCTGCACCCGTCTCCGGATCTCCGCCAGCTCACCGGGGGTCAGCGCCTTGGGATCGGCGCGGGTCACGGCGCTGCTGCCGCGGCCGCCGTTCTCCGCCACGCGCCGTCCGCCGCTGGCCACGGCACGGCTGCACTGCTCCGCCGCCCGCTTCGCGCCGTAGCGCATGGCCTGGGCCAGGATCTCCCGGCTGTGTACCACCTCATAGGCGGTGCGGCCATCCACCCCCGCCGCGATCAGACGGCCAAAGGCCGGGTCACGCATCTCCTTCTGCCAGTCAAAGCCGTCATACACCCGGCGGATGTCCTCCGCCTCGCGGACCAGGCGCGCCACGCAGTCGTTCTCAAACCCCTGCCGCTCCTGGGCCTGACGGCGCAGCGCCTCGTTCTCCTGCCGCAGCGTCCGCAGCCGGCCGTCCAGGATCTTCTGCACCCGCTGCTGAAAGGGCTGTTTGCACCGGCCCCGGATCAGTTCCTCGAATTCCGCGGCGCAGTCCGTCTCCGGCGTGACCTGTTCCATTACCTGTTCCTCATCCATGGCGTTCCCTCCCTGTCCGAAGGTCTCTCACCTTCACATAGTCTCCATAGTGCCGCGCCAGCCGGAGAAAGCCCTCTCTGGCCACCGCCAGCAGCTCACTGTCCTCCGCCGCGATGATGGAGCAGAACCCGCTGCCGAAATAGCCCAGCAGCAGCTTGTCCTGCCGCTCCAGCGCGGCGGCGGTGGCCTCCATCAGAATGCTGACGGCGGCGCAGAGAATGTCCTGCCCCTTGGGGGCGTAGCCGCTGTGGCCTCTTGCCCACATGGCGTTGTCCTTCAGCGTGATCTGGATCATCGGGGCCGCACCACCTCTCGTGACTGCTGGCGGCTGCGCTCCATGGCGCCCCGTGCCGCCGCACCGCGGGATGTGCCGGGCGCGGCGCTGCCGCCGTCCGCCTGCTCCGCCGCCAGGCGTTCCGCCAGATGGGTGCCCTTGGCCTCGTCCACCACCTGAGCCAACTGCAAAAGCTGCTGCCGCATCGCGGCCATCTCCGCCGCCTGGGTCCTGCCGCCGGAGATGATCCGCGCCAGTTGATCCTTGTTCTTGAAGTCCATCAGCTCCAGACACCGCAGCGCCTGATCCGCCAGATCCTCCCGGAAGAAGCCCATCTGAAAGAGCTGCAGCGCCAGTTGATTGGCCTCCGCCGTGCGATAGGGGCTCTCCCGCTCCGCGCCGATCTCCAGGTCGAACTCCGGCACCCGATAGGATACGTTCACCCCGTCGTCCATCACGCGGGGCTGCAATCCGCTGCGGTCATAGCTGACAAACTCCTCCGTGCCCATGGCGCCCAGCAGCCGGAACTGCCGGGGCATCTCATAGAACTGGCGGATCAGCTCGATGCACAGCGTCACCACGTCGGCAAAGGCCTCGTAGCCGTCGTCGATCATGTTGCGGCTCAGCTTGCCGCTGCTCTCCTGCAGCGCGGCGATGGCGGTGCCCGCCGTCACGCCCGCGGCGGTGCCGCCGTTGGCCACGTCCCGGTTGCCTGCCGTCTCCTTCATCTCCGCGATCTTGTTGTTCAGGATCGCCACATACACGCTGTCCAGGCTGCCTGCACGGATAGGCGCGATGGAGTCTGCCCCCAGATTGCCGTTGGTGTGGACAAAGGGCCGCGTCCAGTCGGCGTATTCGTTCTCATTCACCGCCCCGTCGGAGCGGATGAAGAACCGGGGCGTGGCGTTGGCCAGCGTGTTCTTCAGGATGGCCTGATTCATCAGGTCGATCTGCTTCTGGGGACTTTTGCACAGGTCGATGTACCCGTACCCGCAGGGGGTGCCCTCCTCGGGAAACAGTACGTCGAACACGAAGGGGTACTTCCCGTGGTCGTACCAGCCCCGCTGCGCCATGCTGGGGCCGCAGGGCGCCTGCCCCATCACGGGACGGCCCTCCTCGTCGGTGCCCAGAAACCGGGTCTCGGTGGGCTGCACCGTGTCGTTCTCCGTGGCGTACAGTACCGTTTCCCCCACATACTTGCAGTACTGCAATACCCTCCGGCCCTCCACCGCCGTGTGATAGTACCAGTCCACCACCAGCGACTTCCCGGTGGTGTCCACCGTGTCGTCATAGAGATAGCGGCTCAGGGTAAAGCCGCCCCGTCCCAGCTTCCCCTCCAACTGGGGATAGTCCGCCAGCAGCCGCTCGTTGTCCACCAGCTCCGTGGAGAAGAAGTGGGCGCTGTCCTGGATGTCCGTCACCCCCGGCTCCCAGAACAGATTCAGCAGATCCATCCGCTTCACGCTGATGTCCCCCAGTCCGCCCAGCTTCGTGCCGTCCCAGAACACGCCGTACACGGCGCAGCCGGACTTCAGCTTGTACCACCACGCGGAGGAGTACGTCCGCTTGAACTGATTCTTCTTCAGCACCACCGGCAGGATGCGGCTCAGCCGCTGCGCCTCCAGCCTGTCGTCCGGCTCACGGGGCAGCACGGTGGGGGCGGGATAGCAGTCCATGGCGTCGGCATGCTTGGAGAGGATGCAGTTCACCAGCCACCCGCTGGCGGGCTGGGGATCGCCGCTGTTGCCGCCCTGGCCCTCCTTCTCCATCTGCTCCCAGTGCCGCAGCTTCCAGAACTGCTCGTTGTCGATGATCCGCTGCTCCAGACGGGCCTTGCCCTCCTTGTACTTTTTCAGGATGCCGTTGGCCCGCCGCAGCTCCTCGGGGCCGATCCTGGGCCGCACCAGAATGTCGGCGGCGGACTGTGCCGTGTCGTTGTGTTCCATAAGTACCTCCTTGTGATGTAGGATGGATGTGAAGAATGCCTCCACACCCCTGCCCCCGCCCTATGGCCGCCGTTGCCGCCGGGAGGGCAACCCGGTAAAAAAGTGGTAAATTTTTTGTAACATCCCCGGAAACGGCGGAAAATGGCACCGCCCCGGCCCCTTCCCGGCCTTGACGGCCAGGGTGCGGCGATGTATAATAAACTGATTTATTATCTGTATGGAGGACATGGGGTTATGTGGATCGCGGACGGCTGGCAGGATTATGAATTGCTCTCCTGCGGCGGCGGAGAAAAACTGGAACGTTGGGGTCGTCAGATCCTGGTGCGGCCTGACCCCCAGGCCATCTGGGAGGCGGACAAGCGCTCGAAGCTGTGGCGGCAGGCCAACGCCCGTTACAGCCGCAGCTCTACCGGCGGCGGCCATTGGGAGAAGAACGACCTGCCCCAGAGCTGGCCCATCCGCTATAAGGAGCTGACCTTCCAGGTAAAGCCCATGAACTTCAAGCATACGGGCCTGTTCCCCGAGCAGGCGGCCAACTGGGACTTCGCCATGGACGCCATCCGCAATGCGGGCCGTCCCATCCGGGTGCTGAACCTGTTCGCCTATACCGGCGGCGCCACCGTGGCCTGCGCCAAGGCGGGCGCCAGCGTCTGCCATGTGGACGCGGCCAAGGGCATGGTCTCCTGGGCCAAGGAGAACGCCAGGCTCTCCGGCCTGGCCGACGCGCCCATCCGCTGGATCGTGGACGACTGCGCCAAGTTTGTCGAGCGTGAAATTCGCAGAGGCAAAACCTACGACGCCATCATCATGGACCCGCCCAGCTATGGCCGCGGCCCTTCCGGCGAGGTCTGGAAGCTGGAGGATAACCTGTACCCCTTCGTGAAGCTGTGCATGCAGGTGCTGTCGGACAAGCCCCTGTTCGTCATCATCAACAGCTATACCACCGGCCTTGCGCCCTCCGTGCTGGGCTATATCCTGCACCTGCTGGCCTGCCAGCGCTTCGGCGGCAAGGTCATGTGGGACGAGCTGGGCCTGCCCTGTACCGAGTCCGGCATGGCGCTGCCCTGCGGCGCCACAGGCCGCTGGGTCAGCGAATAACGCGATCATTTTCATAAGGAAACGATAAATATTATGTCAACTATGCTGCAAACCGAGCACCTTTCCTTCACCTACCCGGCGGAGGAAGGGGTAAGCGCCTCCACCACAGCGCTGGAGGATGTGTCGCTGTCCATTGAAAAGGGCAGCTTTGTGGTGGTGCTGGGCCATAACGGCTCCGGCAAATCCACCCTGGCCAAGCATATGAACGCCGTGCTGCTGCCCTCTGGCGGCGCGGTGTATGTAGAGGGCATGGACACCAAGGACGAGGCCCTGCTGCTGGAGATCCGCCGCCGTGTGGGCATGGTGTTCCAGAACCCGGATAACCAGATCGTCGCCAACGTGGTGGAGGAGGACGTGGCCTTCGCCCCGGAGAATCTGGGCGTTCCCAGCGAGGAGATCCGCCGGCGGGTGGACGACGCCCTGGCGGCGGTGGGCATGTCGGAATTCACCCGCCATGCGCCCCATCTCCTGTCCGGCGGACAGAAGCAGCGGGTGGCCATCGCCGGCGTCATCGCCATGGCCCCGGAGTGCATCGTCCTGGACGAGGCCACCGCCATGCTGGACCCGGCGGGACGGCGCGAGGTGCTGTCCGCCATCCGCGCGTTGAATCAGGAGCGGAACATCACCGTGGTGCTCATCACCCACCATATGGACGAGGCCATGGACGCCGACCGCCTCATCGTCATGAACGACGGCAAGCTGGTGATGGACGGCACCCCCGCCCAGGTGTTCACCCAGGTGGACGCCCTCCGCGCCATGGGCCTTGCCGCCCCGGATACAGTGGAGCTGCTGTACGGCCTGCGCCAGAGCGGCATGGACGTCCCCCTGGACGCCCTGACGGTAGACGCCTGCGCCGATGCCATCTGCAAAGCCCTGCAATAGAGTGAGTAGGGTAAGAACGTGTTTTCCCGGTATTCGGCTGTAGGGGCGGACGACCCTGTCCGCCCTGACGATAACCGCAAAACCCCGATAGGGCCGATACTCCAAGGGCACTCGTTCCGCTGCGCTCCACAGCGCTCGTCGTCCGCCCCTACACCCAACTACCGATACCCCATCCGTAGGGCGGCCTGCCCTCAGGCCGCCGCCCAATATTGAACGCTTTCCTTGCTGAAAATCGTCAGATTTTCAGCAAAATCAATGAAACGAGGAACCCAACATTGGAACCCATCATTCGTGTCGATCACCTGACACATACCTATAGCGCCGGAACGCCCTTCCAGCGCAGCGCCGTCAAGGACATGTCCCTGGATATCCTGCCGGGCGAGTTCCTGGGCGTCATCGGCCATACCGGCAGCGGCAAATCCACCCTGATCCAGCATCTCAACGGCCTGCTGAAGCCCACCGAGGGGCATATCTACCTGAACGGCCAGGATATCTGGGCCGACCCCAAGAAGATCCGCCAGGTGCGCTTCCATGTGGGCCTGGTATTCCAGTATCCCGAGTACCAGCTCTTCGAGGAGACGGTCTATAAGGACGTGGCCTTCGGCCCGAAAAACATGGGCCTGGACGAGACGGAGATCGACCGCCGGGTGCGCCAGTCGGTGCAGGCCGTGGGCCTGAACGAGGACGTGCTGGAAAAGTCCCCCTTCGCCCTGTCCGGCGGCCAGAAGCGCCGCGTGGCCATCGCCGGCGTCATGGCCATGGAGCCGGAGGTGCTGATCCTGGACGA
>CAKTZN010000099.1 GCA_934635545.1 uncultured Oscillospiraceae bacterium
GGAGGACGTGTGCGACCATGTGGGCATCATGAACAAGGGCAAGGTGCTGTTGGAGCGCAGCCTCAGCGACCTGCAGGACAACACCGTGAAGCTGCAGGTGGCCTTCGGCGGCGACGAGCCGGAAATGCCCGCCGCGCTGAACGTCCTGCACCACGAAAAGATCGGCCGCGTCCACACCTATATCGTCCGCGGCAATCAGAACGACATTCTGGCGCAGGTCTCGGCCCTCCAGCCCATCCTGCTGGAGGCCATTCCCCTGACGCTGGAGGAGATCTTTATTTACGAGTTGGGAGGTGCCGATTATGCGGTCCATGATATCGTCCTCTGAGCGCGCGCTGGCCCGCTCCGACTTCCGGCGCTTCTGGCCGCTGCTGTTCGGCTATGCCGTGCTGTGGCTGTGCGCCCTACCCCTGTCCCTGTGGAGCCGCCACGACTACCTCGGTCCCCGCCGCCCCATGGAGGCCATGGCCAGCATCAGCAACTGCCTCTATAACACCTCACGGGCGTCCATCTACGTCTCCGCTTTCTTCGCGGTGCTGCTGGCCATGGCGCTGTTCTCCTACCTGATGAACAGCCGCAGCGTGGGCCTGATGCATTCTCTGCCCATCACCCGGGGCCGCCAGTTCGCCACCCACTTCGCCGTGGGCGTCGTCATGTTCACGGCGGTGCACCTGGCAACGGCCCTGCTGACCCTGCCGGTGCAGGCGGCGCTGGGCGCTGTTGATATGCGGGGCACCTGGGAATGGTTCGCCGCGGCGGAGTTGACCAGCCTGTTCTTCTTCGCGCTGGCCACGTTGTGCGCCCTGATCACCGGCTGGCTGCTGGCCGTCCCTGTGATCTTTGCCGGCGTCAACTTCCTGTTTGCCGCCTTCCATCTGCTGTTCTCCACCATGACCCGGATGTTTTACTGGGGCTACGAGAGTACCGGCTGGCCCGCCTGGGTGAACTGGCTGACGCCCTTCCTTCGCCTGTACCAGGCCGCCACGACCACCGGCGCGGAGGACGAGATCCCCTACGGCGTAGAGGACGGCGCCCGCTACTATTTCGACTATCTGCCCTCCGCCTTCTGGAAGACCATGCTGATCTATACCGCGGCGGCGGTGCTCTTCATTGTGCTGGCCTGGCTCTTCTGCCGCGCCCGCCAAAGCGAGACCGCCGGCGATGCCATCGTGTTCCCCTGGCTGCGTCCCGTGGTGCTGTACGTCATCTCTCTGGCCGGCGGCATGGGCCTGGGCATCCTGCTGTGGTATCTGGTGTCCTACGGAAAAGGCATCGTTGCGATGCTGCTGTGCCAGATTGTGGCCGGTCTCATCGTCTACTTCGGTGTCCAGATGCTGCTGCACAAATCCTTCAAGGTGTTCAACCGCCGCGGCTGGCTGGGCGCGGCCGCCCTGGCGGCGGCACTGCTGGCCATCTGTCTGGTGGTGCGCTTCGACGCCTTCGGTGCCCAGAAGTACATCCCCGATGTGAACCAGATCAAGCATGCCGAGGTGCGCACCTACGGCGATACCCCCACGGTTTCCGGTCTTCAGGATCCCCAGGGCCTGGAAAAGCTCACCGCCTTCCACAAGGCCGTTCTGGATCAGGGCAAGCCCACCGCGGCGGAGATCGACCAGGTCATCGGTGTTCCCACCAGCGAAAATGACGACAGCCAGAACTATATCACCTTCGCCTTCACCTACTATATGAAGGACGGCAGCACCGTCTACCGCACCTATACCCAGATCATCCGCCGGGGCACGCCTCTGTACGAGGCCGCCAACGCCTTCTATAACGACCCCGCCGTCCGCCAGGTCAGCTTCGATAACCGCTATAGCTATGTGGAGATAGACCCCTCCACCATCACCGGCGGCTGGTTCAACAACTACGATCTGGGCGGCGATTCCGTGGAGCTCACCGCGGCCCAGACCCGCCAGCTCTATAGTGCCGTCCAGCGCTACTATAATGCCAACCGCCAGAAGACGGTGGACATCCTGAGCAGCGACGACGGCCAGCAGCGCGCCACCTGCTTCTGTTTGGAGTTCAACTACCGTGACGAGGAGCACAGCGGCTCCGTCGATGGGAACGTCACTTACCCGGCGGATACGGTAAAGGATGACTGCTTCTGGAGCGTGGACAATCTCCCCGCCGACTGCACCGAGGTACTTGACCTCCTGGTCTCCTTCGGCCTGGCCGAGATTACCGACGACCTGCTGTACGACTAAAAAGCAAAGACGCGATAGACTTTTCGTAGGAGGGGGCGGCGTCCTCGACGCCCCGCATGAGGGTGTTTCGTCCCTGCGGGGACGAGGTACTTTTGGCCGCTGTCCCAAAAGTACCCAAAAGGACAGCTTAAACCTGCGGTTTAAGAATCCGCCCACGCTGTGCCTTGTTTTTCAGCGGCATTTTGTACCACGCGTTCGCGGAACAGGGTGATTGTCGTTTCGTATGACGCATTGACTTCCGTTTTGCGCCGCTGCCGCTCACATTTTCGACGGTAGACACTAACGCGTTGTCCGACGCTGGCATCAGCGGCAGCGGCGCAGAAGCAGAGACGATCCTTTTGACGAAGCGAAAAGGAAACTTTCCTGCAAACGCGTGGTAAACGCCCTTGTTTCTGTACGTGCCATAGCGCGCCCGGAAGTGAAGAAACCGGAGGTTTCTTCCGGTGCTTTTGCCTACTTTTGTCACTGCTGACAAAAGTAGGTCGCGCTCGGAAGCGCGAAACACCCCCACCAAAACCACACCGCGGCGCACGACACGCCGCGTATCACAATCACATACACCCGATGGGGTGGGCAAAATGCCCACCCCGCCGCGAAGCGCACCCATTTTCCGCCTTGACGGCACAAAGGAGGCCGTATCCCATGACTACCTTACAGATCATCAATCTCGCCATCATGCTGGCGTTTTTCCTCTGCTATTCCTACCAGTTCTTCTATATCCCCGTGGCCTGGTTCAAAAAGGACGCCCCCCACCGTGAGCCGGTGATGCACCGCATCGCCGTGCTGATCGCCGCCCGCAACGAGCAGGCCGTCATCGGCAACCTGATCGACAGCATCCGGGATCAGGATTACCCCGCCGATAAGGTGGATATCTTCGTGGTGGCCGACAACTGCACCGACCTCACCGGCTCTGTGGCCGGAGCCCACGGGGCCAACGTCTACTTCCGCAATGACACCACCCAGGTGGGCAAGGGCTACGCCCTCCGGTACCTTCTCCGCTGCATCGAGGATGACTACGCCCCCTATGACGCCTATCTGGTGCTGGACGCCGATAATATCCTGTCCCCCAACTATATCACCGAGATCAACAAGACCTTCTCCGACGGCTATGAGATCGTCACCAGCTACCGCAACTCCAAGAACTACGGTGACAACTGGATCAGCGCCGGTTATGCCCTCTGGTTCCTGCGGGAGAGCCGCTATCTCAACGGCGCACGGTGCCGTCTGGGCAGCTCCTGCGCCGTCAGCGGCACCGGCTTCCTCTTCTCCCGCCGCATCCTCAATAAGTGCGGCGGCTGGAACTTCTTCCTGCTGACCGAGGATATCCAGTTCACCATCGCCAACGTCATCCGGGACGAAAAGGTGGGCTATTGCCCCACCGCCGTGCTGTATGACGAGCAGCCCACCACCTTCCGCCAGTCCTTCCGCCAGCGGCTGCGCTGGTCCCGGGGCTATCTCCAGGTGTTCGGCAAATATGGCGTCTCCCTGTTCCGGGGCATCTTCCGGGGCAGCTTCTCCTGCTTCGATATGACCATGAACATCATGCCCGCGGCGGTGCTGTCCGGCGCGTCCATCGCGGTGAATCTGGGCGCCGCCGTCTATAACTGCGTCAACGGCGGCGACTGGACGGTGCTGGCCGCCTGCCTGCTGCAGAGCTTCCTGAGCCTGTACCTCACCGTGTTCGTCCTGGGCGTTATCACCACCGTCACCGAGTGGGACAATATCTATTGCTCCGCCACCAAGAAGGTCTGGTACGCCATCACCTTCCCGGTGTTCATGTTCACCTATATCCCCATTGTCATTGTCTCCCTGTTCCATAACCCTGCCTGGCAGCCCATCCACCACAGCCGCAGCGTGGATCTCCACCAGATCTGTGCCGGAAAGTAAGGGCGGCCCTCGCGGTCGCCCGCTGCCAAAGGGACGGCGGGTCTCACACTGCCCGCCGTCCCGCCTCAAAATTACGCCACTTCGGCAGTGGCTGCTTTTTTTGCGCCCTTTTTGCAGCGATAGCCCCCTTTAATGTACCGATTAACTCCCTTTAATGCACCGATAAAAGCCGTTAATGTACCGATAACCCCCCTTTATGTACCAATAAAAATGCATATGCATCCAAATGGAGGAGCAACAAACATGAATATATTGCAAGTCAGCGACCTGCGAAAGGTCTATACCACCCGCTTCGGCGGCCAGTCGGTGGAGGCGCTCCGCGCCGTCACCTTTGATGTGGAGCAGGGCGAATACGTCGCCGTCATGGGCGAGTCCGGCTCCGGCAAGACCACGCTGCTGAATATCCTGGCGGCCCTGGATAAGCCCACCTCCGGCCAGGTGCTGCTGGAGGGGAAGGACATCGGCAAGGTGAAGGATGCCGACATGGCGGCCTTCCGCCGGGATCATCTGGGCTTCGTGTTCCAGGATTTCAACCTGCTGGACACCTTTACCCTGGAGGACAATATCTATCTGCCTCTGGTGCTGGCCGGGAAGAAATACCCGGAGATGCACCGCCGTCTGATGCCTTTGGCACGGCAACTGGGCATCGAAACGCTGTTGAAAAAGTATCCCTATGAGGTGTCCGGCGGTCAGAAGCAGCGTGCCGCCGTGGCCCGCGCCATGATCACCGGTCCCCGCATCCTGCTGGCCGACGAGCCCACCGGCGCGCTGGACTCCAAGTCCACCGACGAGCTGCTGGATCTGTTCGCCGCGCTGCACCAGTCCGGCCAGACCATTCTGATGGTGACCCACTCCGTCAAGGCTGCCAGCCGCGCCGGGCGGGTGCTGTTCCTGAAGGACGGCCAGGTGTTCCACGAGCTCCACCGCACCGGCGACACCGACACCCAGTTCTACCAGCGGATCTCCGGCGCGCTGACGGCGCTGACCACAGGCGGTGATGTCCAATGAGCCTCTATATCCGTCTGGCCTGGGCCGGTATCCGCAAGAACGGAAAGCTGTATCTGCCGTATCTGCTGACCTGCGTGGGCATGGTGACCATGTACTATATGATGAGTGAGCTGTGTGACAGCGACCTGCTGCGCTATATGAAGGGCGGCGGCGCGTCCCACATCATTCTGGGGCTGGGCTCCTGGGTGATCGCCGTGTTCTCGGCGCTGTTTCTCTACTATACCAACTCCTTTCTGATCCGGCGGCGGCAGCGGGAATTCGGCCTGTACCATGTGCTGGGTCTGGGCAAGCGGCACCTGGCGCTGCTGTGCGCCATTGAGACGGTGATGACCGCCGTCATCGCGCTGGTGGTGGGCATCGACATCGGCGTGGGGCTGTCCTTCGCCGTGGAGCTGGGGCTCCGCTCTTCCATGGAGACGGAGGAGACTTTTGCCTTCGCGGTGAAGCCCACTATCGTGATGCAGACGGTGGTGATCTATCTGGCCATCTTTCTGCTGATCCTGCTGAGCGCACTGGTGAAGGTGGGCCGCAGCACCGCCGTGTCCCTGCTGCGCAGCGAGAGCCACGGCGAAAAGCCCCCCAAGGGCAACCTGTTCGTGGCCATACTGGGCGCGGTGCTGCTGGCGGTGGCCTACGTTATGGCGGTGTCCATCCAGGAGCCGCTGAAGGCCCTGGCGCTGTTCTTTGTGGCCGTGATCCTGGTGATCCTGGCCACCTATCTGCTGTTCATCGCGGGCAGCGTGGCGTTGTGCCGGATGCTGCAGAAAAACCGGGATTACTACTATCAGCCCCGGCACTTTGTGTCCGTGTCCTCCATGGCCTATCGCATGAAGCGCAACGGCGCGGGCCTGGCCTCCATCTGCATTCTGGCCACCATGGTGCTGGTGATGCTGTCTTCCTCCGCCTGTCTGTACTTCGGCGCGGAGGACAGCTTGAACGCCACCTATCCCAACGAATTTGAGCTGACGGTGTGGGTGGATGACAGCGCAGAGCTGCCCAGGCTGGAGGAGGCGCTGAACCGGGCGGGCGCGCCCTACGGCGTGAACATCTGGGAAAAGGGCACGGTGACCCAGGACGGCGAGAGCATCTGGAGCGCCGCCTTTGACACCGGCCTCTCCCGGGAGCAGCAACTGGCCCTGGGCCAGGCCGTTGGGGACGCCCTGAGCAGCGCGGGCGGCACATGGGGCTATTCCTACACGCTCCGGGCGGCGGCTGCCGACGACTTCTACGGCACCTATGGGAGCCTGTTCTTCATCGGCATCGTGCTGAGCGTCATGTTCATCTGCGCGGCGGTGCTGATCATCTACTATAAGCAGTTGTGCGAGGGCTATGAGGATCAGCCCCGGTTCGCCATCATGCAGAAGGTGGGCATGACGGCGACTGACAG
>CAKTZN010000100.1 GCA_934635545.1 uncultured Oscillospiraceae bacterium
CTGGAAATGATGCCCCGCTACACCCACATGGAGGGCTTCACCTTCAAGCAGGTGGAAAAGCCCGTGTGGGCCGACAACGTGGTGTGGCTGAATGTCTATCTGGGCGAGGAGCGCATCGGCGATCTGGCCCTGCTCAGCAAGAAGGTATCCATGGAGTGCGGCATCAAGAACCTGAACGTGATGCTCTTCGAGCTGGATCAGGACTGCATGAAGCCCTTCCGCTCCCGCACCAACAGCTTCACCCATCTGCCGGAGTACCCCATGACCGAGTACGACATCTCCGTGCTGCTGCCCGGCGAGGTGAAGTGGGAGGACGTGGCCCAGACCATCCGCGGCGTCAAGAGTGAGCTGTTCCACGGCGCGCAGTTCGTGGACGAGTACCGCGGCAAGCAGGTGCCCGACGGCAAGAAGTCCGTCACCGTCCGTCTGGCCATCGGCTCCAAGGAAAAGACCCTGACCTCCGCCGAGATCGAGGACGTGGCAAACGGCGTCATCAATAAGCTGGTAAAGCGCTTCGGCGCGGAGCTGCGCTCCAGGTAAGCGATATTTCTGATATAGGAATGATATAGAAAAAGGGAGTCATCCGCCCGGATGACTCCCTTTTTTGTCAAACAATTTTCTTCCATATTTTTCCCGCAAAACTTCCAATATCTGGATGCCGCAAGGGCCAATTCGCATAAACAACGTTTTTGCGAAAAAAATTTATGGAGGAAAAAGAACATGAAGAAAATTGTTGCTCTGGTTCTGAGCCTGGTTATGGCTCTGAGCCTGGCCACCGTTGCCTTCGCCGCTGACTATCCTTATAGTGTCTTCTATAAGAACAATGATGGTGATCCCGACGGCCACGCTAAGTTTGTTGAGCAGACCGACGAGTATCTGCCCCACTATCTGTGCGAGGATGGCGCTATCATGGTCGCTACCGATAAGGACGATTATGATTACGTGATCGCTGTTGACGGCAAGGACGTCAACGTCAAGTATGTTGGCAAGGACAAGAACGCCATCAAGGCCTACAAGGCTGAGGCTGTCAAGGAGCACAAGTTCGTTGGCTGCGGCGACGAAGAGTCCCAGATCCCCGCTGACTGCTACAAGCTGGCTGTTGGCACCTATGTCATCAAGACCGATGCTACCGCTTGGGCTCAGGGCCTGTATGCTGTGACCGTCGATGGCAAGTATGACAACGTCTTCTATGCTAAGGAAGCTACCGTCTTCACCGCTGGTTGGGAAGGCAAGGGCGCTGACGTCGTTCCTAACAGCCACATCCTGATGCTGGTTGCTAAGAACATTGACTACAAGACCGCTGCTACCGGCAACAAGGTCGTCAAGAACGTCAATGAGTACAAGTGCTACTTCTGCGGCAAGACCTTCTATGGTTCCGACAAGGATTACAGCACCCCCGAGACCGCTGTCAAGTATGACAAGGCCTATGCTCAGAACCTGGTGAAGCAGGGTTACGTTGCTATCGGTGCTACCACCGAGCTGGCCACCGTTCCCTATGTCTGGACTGCTGACGTTGATTCCACCAAGCCCGCTGCTGGCGTGGATTCCGCTAAGACCTTCGACGCTGGTGTTGCCATGTATGTTGGCATGAGCCTGCTGTCCGTCGCTGGCGGCGCTGTCGTCATCGGCAAGAAGAAGGAGTTCTAATTTAGAACCTCGTTCTGATTCATAAAAAGAGACGCTCGCAAGAGCGTCTCTTTTTTGCCCATATACACGAAAACCGCCCGCCGTTTCATCGAACGGCGGGCAGTTTGTTACTAACGCGTCAGGCCATTTCCGGGCGCTCGTCGCCGTAGAAGAACACAGCCACCGTGCCCGGCCCGGCGTGGCTGCCGATGATGGTGCCGATGTCGCAGATGCGGATGTGCCCCTTCACATGGGGGAACCGCTCACCCAGCGCGTCGGCCAACTGCTGGGCCAGCTCCGGGCACTGGGAATGGCAGATCCAGCACCGCTGGTCGTACTCCCGGCCGCCCTGGGCGTGCTCCTCCATGGCGTCCACTGTGGCCTCGATGGCCTTGTGCTTGCCCCGCACCTTGTCGTAGGCCTTGATGGCGCCCTTGTTGTCCAGCCGCATCAGCGGGCAGATGTTCAGCACCGTGGCGATGGCCGCCGCCGCGCCGGACACCCGGCCTGTGCGCCGGAACTGGGTCATGTCGGTGGAGAAGAACTGGTGATGCACCTTGTTGCGGTTGTCCAGCACCCACTGGGCCGCCTCGTCCAGCGCCGCGCCTGCGTCCCGCATGTCGGCCACCGTGTCCACCAGCAGTCCGTAGCCGGAGGACGAGCACAGGGAGTCGATCACCACCAGCTTCCGGTCGGGGTACTTCTCCTTCAGCATATCCGCCGCCAGGAACGCGTTGTGTACCGAGCCGGACTGGCCGGAGGTAAACGCAATGTGCAGCACATCGCCCTGCTGCAGCAGACTCTCGAAAAACTCGGCGTACTGCGCCACGTTGATCTGGCTGGTCTGGGGCAGCTTACCCTCACGGATGAACTGATAGAACCGGGGCAGCGCCTGGGGATCCCGCCCCATGTCGTCGTCATAGGTCACGCCGTCCACCACATAGGTATAGAACAGCACCGGAATATGGCGGCTCTCCAGATAGCTGTAAGGCAGATCCACCGTAGAGCAGCAGCTCAGAATAAAGTTATCAGACATTGTGATTTCTCCTTTCTCCTCAAGGATATTATAGCAGATTTTACCATACTGTCAATAATATTCCATGCGAAGAAAACTAATGCAGCGCATTAGAACGAAGAAGCGGGGCCTGATCGTAAAGTCTTGACAAACGGAAGAAATTCGGTATAATAAAAGCAAGGGTATTATGTCGCAGAGCGGCTTGACCCTTGGTTAATAACGAATTGTCAGATTATGTTCTGAAAACCGTCACTTGCCAGAGTGGCGGTTTTCCCATTTTATCCTCAGAGTGAACACAAATATGTAGGGGCCGACGACTCTGTCGGCCCCAATGAACGTCTACCGAAGTACCTTCAAAGACAAGATGGATGCTGCGGCAGCATAGCTGCCGCGATCGGAGGCTAAAAACATGCCACCGGCATGTTTTCTTAACGCCCCGACGCCCCGCTTTGTTTATACATAATACCCTTGCACAGGGCCGCAACCCTGCAAAACAAGTGTATCATATGCGGCGTTTTTTGTCAATAAATGAGTATCCCACCCCCGTATTGCCAATCTCCGCAAAACATGCTATACTGTATCAGTTGACACATTACCCGCGGTTTCGCGGCGTTTTCGGAGGCATATATGCTGGTTTTCATCAAAAAAGACACGCCGGAGGCGGCCATCCGCTCTCTGGTGATCCAACTGAGCCGTCAGGGCATCGGCGCGGCACGGGCCGACAGCGGCGGCCAGATCCTGCTGACGCTGGTGGGCCCCACCTGGACGCTGGACGAGCAGCACCTGCTGGCGCTGCCCCATGTGGCGGACGTGAAGCGGCTGACCCCGGTGTGGCGTCTGGTCTCCCGCCAGCACCATCCGGAGGACACGGTGGTGTCCGTGGGCGGCGTACCCATCGGCGGCGGAGGCTTCTGCCTGATGGCGGGCCCCTGCGCCATCGAATCCGCCTTCCAGATGCAGTCCGTGGCCCGGTCGGTCAAGGCCGCCGGCGCGGTGATGCTGCG
The DNA here is from genome assembly GCA_934635545.1 of uncultured Oscillospiraceae bacterium. Lineage (GTDB taxonomy): Bacteria > Bacillota > Clostridia > Oscillospirales > Oscillospiraceae > Vescimonas. The sequence goes on from CAKTZN010000100.1 coordinate 3,646, forward strand.
GGGCGGCGCGTACAAGCCCCGCACCTCCCCCTACGCCTTCCAGGGCTTCGGCGCGCCTGCGCTGGAGCTGCTGGCCCAGACGGGCAGGGAGATGGGCCTGCCCACCGTGTCGGAGATCACCGACGCCGCCCAACTGCCCCAGTTCGAGCATGTGGACATGCTGCAGGTGGGCGCCCGGAATATGCAGAATTACGAGCTGCTGCGCGCCCTGGGCACGCAGCCCAAGCCGGTGCTGCTGAAGCGCTCCGTGGGCGCCACGGTGGAGGAGCTGCTGCAATCGGCGGAGTACATTCTCTCCGGCGGCAACCCCAACGTGGTGCTGTGTGAGCGGGGCGTCCGCAGCTTCTCCAAGACCAGCCGGGCGGCGCTGGATGTCAGCGTCATCCCGGTGCTGAAGCAGATGACCCACCTGCCGGTGATCGTGGATCCCAGCCACGCGGCGGGAAGCGCGGCGCTGGTGCCGCCGCTGGCGCTGGCCGCCGTGGCGGCAGGCGCGGATGGCCTGCTGATCGAGGTGCATGACCGGCCTGCCGCCGCCCTCAGCGACCCGGCCCAGTCCATGAGCTGCACCGCCTTTGCGGAACTGGCGGAGAAGCTCCGGAAGGTTCGTCAGGCCATCGGGGAATGATCACCGGCGCGCAGGCGCCGCGACAACATAAGGAGGATATCACCATGCCCCACGTTCACGTCACCGTTATTGGAAAGCACACCCGCCAGTGGAAGCAGGAGCTGATGGATTTCGCCGCGGCCACCATCCACGCCAACACCAGCACCCCGCTGAAGAATGTGTACGTCTACATCCACGAGATGGATCCCGAGAACGTCCGCAAGACCGCGCCCATCGTGCGCATCGACTGGACGGCCATCCCGGACCGCACCCAGGCGGCCAAGAACGCCATCATGACGGCGCTGACCGACAAGCTGGCGGAGTTGACGGGGGAGAATAAGCTGGAGATCAGCATCCTCATCAACGACTTCCCTCTGGCCTGCGGCATGCTGGGCGGCATCTCCCGGGCCGACAACTGCGACTGGTGACGCAGAGCCAAAAAGCAGGCGGCGCTATGCGCCTTAATACACATAGCCCAACACCTTCTCCTCAAGTACAAAAGCCTGTTCGCGTATTATTTTACATCGGTATCGGTTTGCTGTACCCACTCTTCTTGTTTGGTTCATTTGCTGGTTTTTATTATGAGAAAAGTGTGCTGAGCGGCATCTTGATGCTTGCCATCCCAACAGCGATGACGATAGTGTGCTGTACCATAACGAGCGATATGCGCAAGGCGTATATCGAAGTGGATGAAAGCACGATCCGTGTGGTGGACTACTATTTTGGCATAAAAAAAGAGAAGCTGTTTTCATTTGCGGACATTACAAGCGCTGAAATCATCACTGGGTACTCACCTCGGGTGAAAGGCTACCGGATCAGTGCCGGGGGTACGCAATACATTGTTGTGAGGAAAGGCAACGAGTACCTTTTCAAAGTGATCTGCACAGCGGACACGGTCAACATTTTTCAGAAATATCTTGTGTAATGGCTCTTGGCATATTGAATCAACCAAATAGCAACCAGGCGTGACCGCAGTGGTCACGCCTGGTTGTTTATTTGTTCGGCAGTTTTGAAACGTTTTAATCCTCGTCCTCAAACAGGCACTGGGCCAGCTTGTTGAACATGTGATCCCGATGGCGGATCACCTCCACGTCCCTGCCGTCGGAGTAGTCATAGAATCCCGCGCCGTTCTTCACACCCAGGCGGTCGTGCTCAATGCACTCGCTGATAAGGCCGAAGGGCTCGGTGGCGTTGCACAGGTCGGCGAAGGTATATTTGGCGATGTTGTGGTGGATGTCCAGGCCGCCCAGGTCGCAGGTCTCGAAGGGGCCGAAGCAGGCATAGCGGAAGCCCAGGGCGTATTTCATCACGTCGTCCACCGCCTCGGGGCTGGCGATGCCCTGCTGCACGATGTGGAGGGATTCCCGCAGGATGGCCTGCTGCAACCGGTTCAGCACGAAGCTGGGGGCGTCCTTGACGATGACGGGCTTTTTCTTCATGCCCAGCGCCACCTGGCGCACCAGCTCCGCCGTCTCCGGCGCGGTCTTTTCGCCCTCCACGATCTCGATGAGGGGGATGATGTGGGGCGGATTCATCCAGTGCATCCCGGCAAAGCGCTCCGGGTGGGTGACGGCCTCGGCGATCTTGGTGATGCTGAGGCCGGAGGTGTTGCTGCACAGAATGGCGTCCTCCGCCACGATGGGGCACAGCTTGTGGTAGAAATCGTGCTTGACCTCCAGCTTTTCCAGGATGGCCTCCACCAGAAAATCGGTGTCCGCCAGCTCCTCCAGCCGGTCGGTGAAGGAGATGCGGCCAACGAGGGCGGCGGACTGCTCCGCCGTCAGCTTGCCGCTGGCCACCTCGGTCTGCTGGTTCAGGGCGATCATGTCCCGCGCCTTGTCCAGGGCGGCGGGAAACAGGTCATAGAGCCGGACGGGGTATCCGGCGGCGGCAAAGGCCTGGGCCAGGGAATAGCCCATGGTGCCCGCTCCGGCGATGGCAACGCGGCGGATCTCTCTCATAAGGGTGTCCTCCTGCAAAAAATAGTGGCAAAATCGGTACAATAACCGCCTTTATTGTACCATATAGCCGCCCTTATGCGCAATAAAAAATTCCCGAGGCTCTGCCTCGGGAATTTTTATGTACTTTGGTACAGATGATGGCGTTCGGCTTAGAAGCAGCCCTGCTCCATCATAGCCTCGGCGACCTTCTTGAAGCCAGCGATGTTGGCACCG
>CAKTZN010000101.1 GCA_934635545.1 uncultured Oscillospiraceae bacterium
CGTCGATCTGATTGATGGTGTACTCGATACCGGCAGCCTTGAAGGAGGCCTTCTTGCCCTCCACGTCGGCGTCGAAGCAGGCCTCGTCGCCCTTGGCGGTCTTGAGACCCACAGAGAAGGGGTTGGGGAAGATCCAGTTCTTGGAGATGATCTCGCACAGGGCGCGGGGCATCACGCAGCCGTTGCGGCTCAGGGCCATGTTGATGGTGGCGGCCTGATCCAGGATGGGCATGATACCCACATCCACGGGCATGGTGATACCGGCGGCGCGGATGGCGTCCAGCCAATAGCGGAACTGATCCATATCCCAGCAGAGCTGCGTCATGATGTAGTCAGCGCCGTTGTCCTGCTTCTGCTTCAGGAAGGCGATGTCGGCCTCCAGGGAGCGGCAGGCGATGTGGCCCTCGGGAGAGCCGGCCACAGCGATGGTGAACTTATCGCCGAACTCCTGACGGACGAACTTCACCAGCTCGGTGGCATAGTGCAGGTCGCCGCCGGTGCCTTCCCAGCCGAAGGGCAGGTCGCCGCGCAGGGCCAGCATATGGTCGATGCCGTGATCCAGATAGTTCTGGAGCTGGTCACGGATGCCCTCTTTGGTGTTGCCGATGCAGGTAAAGTGGGTAACGGGAGTGCACTTGCCGTCCTTCTTGATCTTGTCCAGGACCTCCAGGTTCTTGCCCACGTTGGAACCGCCCGCGCCATAGGTGCAGGAGATGTAGTCGGGATTCAGAGTGTACAGCTTCTCCAGCACGCCGTTCTCGCCGCACAGCTTCTCCATACCCACGTCCGTCTTGGGGGGGAAGACCTCAAAGGAAAATGCAGCCCTCTTGCTGAAAATGTCCTTCACGCTCATAAGTTACCTCCTTAGTATCCAATACATACGTAATTTATCATGATCCCGCTGAGGGGATATAGATACAAACTGAAGCTGGCATGAAATCTGACGATTTCATTGCCAATGGGGATTGCGGCCGACTGCGCGCGTCCTTCGGACACACTGGCGGCCGAGAAGTATTTTTCTGACGCGCATGTCGTCAGAAAAATGATTTAATTTTTTCGCGCCTGCGGGCGCGAATTCTGCGAAGCTTTTCACAGCTCCGTGAACAGGAACTTCTGATACATGCCCGCGCTCTCCACGAACACGGTCATCTCGCCCGGGCGGCCCTCCTCGGCAGTGATGTGTACCTCCGCGCCGCGGATCTCCCGGCGCACCCATTCCACCGGGTCGTCGGTGTCCACCTCGAAGAACAGCACGTCCCGCATCTGGTTGCGCTCACAGCTATTGGCGATCTCGCGCACCACCTCATACCGCTTCATGGCAAGCCCCCTGAAAAAAAGAAAAACGGCCCCCTATATGTCCAGGTCAACAATGTTCGCCTTCACACCACAGGGCCGCGCGCGCCGCGCTTTTGCCGGGGCAGTCACAGCGCTTTTCACCGCTTTCCTTTCCCCATTGTTATTTTTTCTACAATTAGAAATTATACTTGAAACCATGCGGTTTTGTCAACCTTTATTTCGTGCAAACCTCACAAAACGAACATTTCATTTTGGCCTTCTTCCCGATTCTTTACACGTTGTTGTTAAATTCACCGTATCTGTATGTGAATTTTTTGACGAATTGACGAAAATAATTTTTTTACCTCATTTTGCTTGTATTTTCCTGCCATCCCTAGTATGATACAGGCAGTGTGCGCAGACTGGGATATGTATCCCTTGCTGCGGACATACCCTTGCTGCAAGAGTAGAAGTGGCGCGTTAAGTGCCGGTCGGATGGGAGGTTGCCGCCGGACGAAGGAGCTTGCTCCGCGATGCCATCTTCGCATCCGCTGTTGCAGAGTACGGCCACGCCGTGCGCGGAACAACTGCATACCCTTTCCCCAACCTCCTCCCACTTTTTAGTTAGGAGGCCTTTTTTATGTCCAAAAATTTCCAGAAGTCCGGATGGAGCGTCCGCTCCATCGCCATTTGCGCCCTGCTGACGGCGCTGAGCGTCATCCTTGCCCGCCTGCTGATCCCCATGCCCAACGAGACCACCCGCTTCTCCATCGAGGCGGTGCCCATCTTCATCGCGGGCATGCTGTTCGGCCCGCTGCCCGGCGCCCTCACCGGCTTTGCCGCCGACTTCATCGGGTGCCTGTTCACCCCCTACGGCTACAATCCCATCTTCTGCGTGCCGCCTATCCTGTACGGCCTCAGCGCCGGACTGTTCCGCCCCTGGCTGACCCAGAAGGTCTCCCCTGTCCGGATCGCCGTGGCGTTTCTCCCGGCTATCGTGCTGGGTTCCATTCTCTATCAGAGCGGTTCGCTGGCCCTCATCTACGGCGGCGAGAGCAAGCTGGCCTTCTTCGTGACGAAGCTGGCCACCCGCAGCGTGCAGTTCGCCGTCACCGGCGTGCTGGATGTGCTGCTGGTGTGGGTGCTGTGCCGCTCCCGCGTATTCACCGCCGCCGGTGTGTGGCCCACCGCCGCCCAACCGGCGCAGAAAGGAGTGTCAGGTCAATGACACTGGAAGAAGCCTTACATTACATACACGCCGTCTGCTGGAAGGGCAGCATCCCCGGCCTGGAGCGCATCAGCGCCCTGCTGGATAAGATGGGCCACCCCGAGCGGACGCTGAAGTTCGTCCACGTCACCGGCACCAACGGTAAGGGCTCTACCTGCGCCATGGTGGCCTCGGTGCTGCGGCAGACGGGCTACCGCACGGGTCTCTATACCTCGCCCTACATCGTCCGTTTCAACGAGCGGATGCAGATCAACGGCGAGATGATCCCCGATGACGAGCTGTGCCGGATCACCGAGGAGATCAAGCCCCTGGCCGACAGCATCTTCGAGCAGCCCACCGAGTTTGAGATGGTCACCGCCATCGCCTTCGCGTGGTTTGCCCGCCGCAAGTGCGACATCGTGGTGTGCGAGGTGGGCATGGGCGGCGAATTCGACGCCACCAACGTCATCGGCCCGCCGGAGGCCGCCGTGCTGTGCAACATCGGCCTGGATCATACCGAGGTGCTGGGCGACACGCTGGAGAAGATCGCCGCCACCAAGAGCGGCATCATCAAGCCCGGCTGCGACGCGGTGCTGTACCGCTCCACCGATGGCGTGGAGGCCGTGGTGGAGCAGCGCTGCCGCGAGGTGGGCGCCACGCTCCACAAGGTGGATTTCACCGGGCTGCACCTGCGCTCCCACTCGCTGGAGGGCCAGGTCTTCGACTTCGGCGGCCGGGAGGGGCTGCACCTGCCCCTGCTGGGTGAGCACCAGCTCCACAACGCCGCCGTGGCGCTGACCACGCTTGACGTACTGCAAAAGCGCGGCTGGCAGATCACCGAGGAGGACATCCGCCAGGGATTGTCCCACGTCACCTGGCCCGGACGGTTCCAGATCATCCGCCGGGATCCCCTGTTCCTCATTGACGGCGGCCACAATCCCCAGTGTATTCAGGCCCTGGCCCAGAATATCACCGACTATCTGCCGGGCCGTCCCCTGACGGTGCTGACCGGCGTTCTCAGTGATAAGGACTATCACTGCATGTACCGCAGCGTGGCGGATCACGCCGTGGAGTTCATCACCGTCACGCCGGACAATCCCCGCGCCCTGACGGCCCAGGAGCTGGCGAAATACCTGGCCAGCTTCGGAAAGCCGGTAACGGCCTGCGGCACGGTGGCCGACGGCGTCCGCCTGGCCATCGACCACGCCGGCAGGGACGGCACCGTGCTGTGCTACGGTTCCCTCTACCTGCTGGGCGATGTGATCCATTCTGTTGACGAAACCAAATGACCCCAAAGCGGCAGGCTCCCTGCCGCTTTGGTTTTACAAGGAGACGCCCCATGTTTGCTGACTTACATATCCACATGCTGCTGTCCGGAGCGGACTGGAAGGCCGCCATCGCCGGACACCAGCCGGAGCCGGACGATATTCTGATCGGAAATCGGCTTTCCGCCTATAAAAATGCCGGTATTTCGTATCTTCGGGACGGCGGCGACCGGTTCGGCGTGTGCCTGCGGGCCAGAGAACTGGCGGCGGAGTACGGCATCACCTACCGCACCCCGGCGTTTCCCATCTACAAGAAGGGCCACTACGGCAGCTTCATCGGCCGGGGATGGTCGGATTTCGCGGAATACCGCGCATTGCTGGCAGAGGCAAAGGCGGCGGGGGCGGACTTCATTAAGCTGATGGTATCGGGATTGATGGATTTTTCTGTCTACGGACGGCTGACAGAAGAGCCTTTGACAGAGGAAGAAATGCATGATCTCATCGCCGCCGCCCACGACATGGGATACGCCGTCATGGCCCACTGCAACGGGGCGGAGGCGGTGAAAAACGCCGTATTATCGGGCGTTGACAGCATCGAGCACGGAGCGTATCTGGACGATGATGCCTGCCATATTCTGGCAGAGAGCCACGCGGTGTGGGTGCCCACCCTGTCCACCATCGGCAACTTGATCGGCAGCGGACGCTTTCCAGATGAGGTAGCGGCGCGCATCCTCCGTTCGGCCCAGGAGAATATCCGGAAGGTCGCAAATTGGGGTGGCCTTATCGGTCTGGGCTGCGACGCGGGCGCGTTCCGGGTGCCCCATGTAGAGGGCACCCTCAGCGAGGAGAAATGGCTGCGCCAGACCCTGGGCGAGGACCCCGACAGCATCCTGTCCGCCGCAGAAGGACAGATCCGGTCAAAATTCTGATTTTTATTGGTACATTAACAGCCCTTTTGAGGTACATAAAAGGGCGTTATCGGTACCATAAAACGCCGGATTTTTTCTCTCCCTTCGTCTCGGCTTACGCCGAGACATCTCTCTCGTCAGAGGGAGGCTTAATCTGATAAAAAAGCGGTATTCGGGCTTTGCCCGAATACCGCTTTTTTGATTTGGAAGAATTCCCTTACATGAGGGGCTCCATCTCCAGAACGGGATGGCCCACCTCGGTCAGGAAGGTGTACAGCTCCTCCATGTCGGTGGTGACGGTCTCATCAGCGATCATGCTGGTGAAGTTGTCGATGCCGTACAGCTCCTTGGCGGTGGCGTTGATGCGATCCGCCATCTGATCCTTCAGCTCCTTGGGCAGCCACACGATGCGGCCCATGCCGCCCTCGGCGGCCAGGAACTTCTTGGAGGCGATGAACTGCTTGCCGTGGCCCATGAAGCCGGGGGTCTGAACACCGCCGCCGGTCATGGAGGCCATCTCGGAGAAGCTCATGCCCAGGGGGGTCATGCCCACATGCTCACGGTTGGTGATGACCACGCCGTTGGACATGGGCTCGATGCCGCAGATGCACTCGAAGCAGCCGCAGGAGGTCATGGGATCCTCCAGGATGGAGTACAGGGTCACGCGCTCCAGCGCGCCGTGAGAGTACTTGCTGACGGCCTCGTTGACATCCTCGTAGGCGCCCAGGCGCTCGTCCAGGCAGCGATCCTTGGGGACGATCTGGCAGGGGCCGTTGGGATCCAGCTCATTAGTGGCCTTGGCATCCAGCCAGGACACGGCGCCGCACAGGCCCAGACGCTCGGGGGTGACGATGCAGACGTGGCTGGGAGAGAAGGCCTGGCACAGGATGCAGGTGTAGAACTTATCCACGGACTCGTCGGTCATGGACTTCAGGCGGGCGTCACGGGCCACGAATGCCTCGTTGGCCTTGGCGCGGATCTCCTTGCAGCCCTCGGGACGGGTGCAGATGCGGACCTGGCACTTATCCACCACGGTCTCGTACTCGCCCTTGACCTTGGCATACAGCACCTCGCCCAGGTGACGGGCGCGGAAGCCGGCCTCGAAAGCGGACTTGGACACGCGGACGCGGATCATGTCGCGCTGGCCGGTGTGCATAACGCCCTCGATGCAGTTGAGGAAGTTGTGGAACTTACGCTCGACAACAGGCTCGAAGTCGGTCTGCCAGGACTTGCCGGCCACCTCCAGGGTGATGGTCAGGCAGATCTTGGAGCCGGGCTCGAACTCGTCGAAATCGGGGCCGTCCAGAATGATGGCGTGATCCTCGATATTCTGGGCCTCTTCGGTGCGGCAGAACTCGCAGCAGTCCACGCGGGAGCCGTCGATCTCGATCTGGGTGTCGTTCTTGCGGATGATCTCGCCCTCGAAGGCGTTGGAGAAGGCCACGGGGATGTCGATGTTGGTGACCTTGATCTTGATGTCGCGGGCCTCCAGAGAGGTCTCGATCCAGTCCTGGGTGTTCTCGTTGATGATCAGGGACTTGGGCACAGCCCACATGTCATCGGTATCGTTGGTGATGACGGGGAAGCCCAACTGGATGGCGCCGGCGCCGCAGGCCACGGTGATGTCGGGCACGGGGGCGTAGGCGTTGACGAACGCGAAAATGCGGTGGAAGGAGTAGTCGATATGGCCGTCATAATCGCCGGGCTGGACAGCGCCGAAGATGAAGGCGGCGCG
>CAKTZN010000102.1 GCA_934635545.1 uncultured Oscillospiraceae bacterium
TGTAGACCTGCACCATGTTGATGAGGCTGCGCACCTCGTCCTTCACCACGTCAAGGCCGATGTAGCTGTCCAGCTCCGAGAGCAGATCCTCCATCTTCTCCGGCGGCGGCAGCTCCTCCTTGGGCTCCGCCTCCTTCTGGCCGGTGGATACGGCGGCCTTCTTTTCGCTCTCTCCGCCGGAGGGCGCTTTGGGCGCGGCAGGGGTCTGGGGTGCGGCAGGGGCACCCCAGAAATCGCTGTTCATCCGCTTGATGCCGTTTTCCGTCATGGAGCGGATCACATCCAGTTGCTGTAGGATGATCTTATCCTTCTGATCCATTCTGTTACCTCCTGAAAGGGAAGTTTTTGCGGGTCGATGTAGGCATCGACCCCTATGTATGGTAAAAATACCGCTTTCTATTTTGTCAGCCGTACATGGGCCATGGCCCGGAACAGGAGCGCCGAGACGAAGCCCGTCAGCGTTCCCGTCACCAGCGACACCGCCAGCAGAAACGGCAGATAGCCCAGCACCATAGTATTGCCCAGAGTGATGACCGCCGCCGCCATCTGGCCCAGGTTATGGGCCGCCGCGCCGCCGATGGACACGCCGTAGATACTGAGACGGCGGCAATGCTTCAGGCCGATCATCACCAGCATAGCGGTAAGCCCGCCCAGCAGGGAGAACAGCAGCGCCGACACATTCCCGGCAAAGAGGCTGCCCAGGCCGCAGCGGGCCAGCAGGATCACCAGCGCCGGGGCCGCCCCCAGCTCATACAGGGCGAACACCGTGACGATGTTGGCAAGGCCCAGCTTTACGCCCGGCAGCGGCACCACCAGCGACACGGGGAACAGGTTCTCCAGTGTGCTGAGGCCCAATGCCAGCGCCGTCAGCACGGCGCACAGGGCGATATGCTTCGTTGTCCAATGCATCTTCTTCATGGCCGTCACCCCACGATCACGTCAGGGCCGTCGGCGGAAGCCGCGCCCTCCAGATGGATCACCACCTGGGCGGGGAGACAGACGATGGACTGTCCCGCCCGGCGGATGTGGCCGGTATGGACGCAGTCCTGGGTGGGACAGTCGCTGTCCGCCACCCACACGCCGTCCCCGTCGGCGGATACGACCAGCGTATAGCCGTTGTGGGAGACGGTGGTTTCCGTAAAGTCCTTCAGGGCGACACGCTGCGTCTCCCGGCCGCCGGTGGAGATGACCACCGTCACATCCCCCGACTGGGTCTTGGGCAGGTAGAACCACAGCGCCACGGCCACCGCCAGCAGCGCCACGATCGCCGCCACGACGGCGTCATAGCGGTTGAATTTCAGTTCAGGCCGCGAGGAGTTGGTAGTCATAGCCGCTGCCCTCCGTCTCGTTGAAGCAGTCCGCCAGGCCGGGCGTATACAGCACCCGACCGTCCGCCGTCACCAGCACCATATCGAAGGTGCCCTGCTGCCGCCAGAAGTCCACGGCGGCAGCCTCGCCCATGACGTACAGGGCGGTGGAATAGGCGTCGGCCATGGTGCCGGTGCCGCCGTCATCCCGGCGGGTGACGATGGAGACGCTTAAAAGTCCGCTGTCCACCGGATAGCCGGTGGCGGGGTCGATGATATGCTGATACACCGTGCCGTCCGGCGCAGTGAAATAGCGCTGATAGCCGCCGGAGGTCACCACAAAGGCGTCCGACAGGCGCAGGGTACAGGCGTAGCCCTCGGTATGGTTGGGATCCTGGATGGCCACGTTCCAGAGCTTGCCCTCGGCAGTAGTACCGTGGACGTAGACATTGCCGCCCAGGCTGACGAAGCCGCCGGAGATCCCGCTTTGGGCAAACAGCTCCGCCACCTTGTCGGAGGCATAGCCCTTGCCGATGCCGCCCAGGTCGATGGCGCAGCCCTCGTCCAGCGCAGCGGTGGTGCCGTCCAGCCGGACATGGCCGCTGCCCACCAGGGGCAGCAGGGCGTCGATCTCCTCCTGCGCGGGGACGCGGGGACTGTCGGTGGTGATGCCCCACAGCGCCACCAGGGGCGCGATGGTCACGTCGAAGGCGCCGCCCGTCACCGCACTGTATTGCAGCGCGGCGCTCAGCAGCTCTGCCGTGTCGTCGCTGAGCCGGGCGGTGCCGTTGGCATTCAACTGTGCCACGTCGCTGGTGTCGATGGTGCGGCTCAGTTCCTGCTCCAGGGCGTTGATCTCATTGGAGCAGCTTTGCAGCACCGCCGCGCCGCCGTCGCCGATGGCCACCAGGGACATATAGGTATCCATGGCGAAGATGTCCAGTGTCTCGGTCCTGGGCGCACCGCACCCCACCAGGGAAAGGGCCGTCAGGCAGGCCAGCAGCAGGCAGGTCAGCTTTTTCATAGCTCACGCCGCCCTTCCAGGGCACGCATCAGCGTGGCGTCGTCGGCGAATTCCAGATGGCCGCCCACGGGGATGCCGTAAGCCAGGCGGGTCACACGGACGCCGAAGGGCTTCAGCAGCCGGGCGATGTACAGGGCGGTGGCCTCCCCCTCGGTGTCGGGGTTGGTGGCCATGATGACCTCGCTGACGCCGCCCTGGGCCACCCGGTCCAGCAGGGACTTGATCTGGAGATCGTCCGGGCCCACATGGTTCATGGGGGACAGCACGCCGTGGAGCACATGGTAATGACCGTTGAACTCGCGGCTGCGCTCGATGGCCAGCACGTCGCGGGGATCGGCCACCACGCAGATGACCGTCTCGTCCCGCTTGGGGTCGGCGCAGATGGGGCACAGGCCGCCCGCCGTCAGGTTGCGGCACACGGGACACAGCGTCACGCCCCGCTTGGCCTCGACAATGGCGCGGGCGAAGTCCTCAGCCTCCTCCATGGGCAGGTTCAGCACATGGAAGGCCAGGCGCTGGGCGGATTTGCCGCCGATGCCGGGCAGGCGGGCAAACTGCTCCACCAGCTTTTCAAGGGGCGCGGGAAAGTATTCCATGGGTTCAACCTCTCAGTTCTTTGATGCGCTGGGGGATATCCGCCGCCTTATAGACGGCGCTGCCGGCCACCAGGACGTTGGCTCCGGCGTGGATGCACTGATGGCAGGTGTTGGCGTCCACGCCGCCGTCCACCTCCAGCTCACACGCGGGGTTCATGGCGTCGATATAGCCGCGGATGGTCTGCACCTTGGGCATCATGTCGGCCATGAACTTCTGGCCGCCGAAGCCCGGCTCCACCGTCATCACCAGGATGATGTCACACTCGCTGATAAAGGGCAGCACGGCGCTGGCAGGAGTCTTGGGCTTCACCACCACGCCGGCCTTCTTGCCCTTGGCGTGGATAAGCCGCAGGGCCTCGTGGATGTTCTCTTCGGTGTCCGCCTCCACATGGCAGGTGATGATGTCGCCGCCGGCGTCACAGAACTGCTGGACGTACCGCACGGGGCGGTCGATCATCAGGTGGACGTCCAGGGGCAGGCTGGTGGTGGGGCGGATGGACTTCACCACGGGGATGCCGATGGTGATATTGGGGACGAACAGGCCGTCCATCACGTCCACATGGACGTAATCGGCGGTGGAGATGCGTTCGATATCACGCTGGAGGTTGGCGAAATCCGCCGACAGGATAGAGGGTGCGATCTTGATCATGGAGGCGCTCCTTTCGCCGCACCGGTTCCGGCGGCGCGGCATATGATGCAGTAAGCGGCGCGAAGTTCCCCGCAGGGCCCTCCGCCGCTTTTCAGATAGGGGGCCGGTGGGGTTGACCCGCCGGCTCCCAGTGTGCTTCTAACTGATTTATTATAGCAATTCCCCCGTTGGATTGCAATAAAGAGTTCCCGTTTGCCTTGTCAATATGGACAAAATTTTGACCAATCTGTTAATTTTCCCGATGTACCCTTTACCTTTTGGGAGTTTTCCGCTAAAATACTTTGTCGTATTAGTATACTCAAGGAAATCGAGGCGGAGTTATGAGTTTCTTTCAGCGTCTGCGCAACGGACTGAGCCGGTTTATGTATGGCCGCAACGGCGCCGACCAGTTGGGGCTTTGCATCATCTGGGCGGCCATCCTGCTGGACATCGTCAGCATGCTGGCGAAGAAGGTGCCCCTGCTGTCCGGCATCATCGGGCTTGTCACCACGGCGATGGTGCTGTGGGCGCTGTTCCGGGTATTCTCCCGGAATCTGGAGAAGCGCCGGGCCGAGAACGCCGCCTTTCTGCAGAAGGTATGGTGGCCGCTGAAGCGGCGGTTCAACAGCGGGCGGCAGCAGCGGATGGACAAGGAGCACAAGTACTTCACCTGTCCCAACTGCAAGACCGTGTGCCGCGTGCCGGTGGGCAAGGGCAAGATCGTCATCACCTGCCCCAAGTGCCGCCACGAGATCCGTGGAAAGAGCTGACAAAGTGTTATAAAAAATCGGTATCCTTTCGGATACCGATTTTTTTATGGATTTTACAGCACCTTCGACAGGAAATCCTGCAGGCGGGGATCCTGCGGGTGGTCGAACAGGTCGGCGGGCGCGCCCTCCTCCAGGATCTTGCCGTCGGCCATGAACACCACGCGGTCAGCCACCTCGCGGGCGAAGCCCATTTCGTGGGTGACAACGGCCATGGTCATGCCGTCCTTGGCCAGATCACGCATAAGATCCAGCACCTCGCCCACCATTTCGGGGTCAAGGGCGGAGGTGGGCTCGTCAAACAGCATGACCTCCGGATCCATGGCCAGCGCGCGAACGATGGCGATACGCTGCTTCTGGCCGCCGGAGAGCATGTTGGGATACTCGTTGGCCTTGTCGGCCAGACCGATACGCTCCAGCAGAGCGGTGGCCTGTGCCTTGGCTTCCTCCGCCGTCTTTTTCTTCAGCGTAACAGGGGCCATGGTGATGTTTTGCAGCACCGTCTTGTGAGGGAACAGGTTGAAATGCTGGAACACCATGCCCATCTTCTGGCGGTGGAGGTTGATATCCACGGACTTGTCCGCCAGATCCACGCCGTCAAAATAGATGGCGCCGGAGGTGGGCTGCTCCAGCAGGTTCAGGCTGCGCAGCAGAGTGGATTTGCCGCTGCCGGAGGGGCCGATGATGGCCACCACCTCGCCTTTATTGATCTTCAGGTTGCAGTCGTTCAGGGCATGGACGGTGCCATGATTGTACTCCTTTACCAGATGCTGCACGGAAATAAGGACTTTACTGCTTGTCGCCACGACGCATTCTCCTTTCGATGGCCTCGATCGCCTTGGAGGCCGGGTAGTTGATGCAGAAATAGACCAACGCGGCCAGTACATAGGGGGCCAGCGTGATATACGAGTTGCCGGAGACGGTCTGTGCGGTGTACATGATCTCCGCCATGCCCAGCACGGAGCAGATGGAGGATTCCTTCACCATGGTGACCACCTCGTTGGCCAGGGCGGGCAGCACGTTCTTGATGGCCTGAGGCAGCACCACCAGGCGCATGGACTGCCAGCCGGACAGGCCCAGGGAGCGGGCGGCCTCGGTCTGGCCCTTGTCCACCGCCAGAATACCGGCACGGAAGATCTCGGCCACATAGGCGGAGCTGTTCAGGGCCAGGGCCACCACACCGGGGATAAAGCGGTTGATGGCGATGAAGCCGAACAGCAGCGTGCGGGGCAGCGTGATGTAGTGGAACAGTCCGAAGTAGATGATGGACAACTGCACCAGCATGGGGGTGGAGCGGAACACCGCGATGTACGCGCCGGCAAACCATTTGATGGGCTTGACCTTGCTGAGGCGCATCATGGCCAGCAGCAGGGCGGGGATCACCGCCAGCAGCACGGAGACCACAGCCAGCAGCAGCGTATATTCAAAGCCTCGGACAAAGGCGGAGCCATACTTGGGCAGGAACGAGAAATTGAAGAAGTTTGTGTTGTCCATATTCACAAACAGATCATTCCACGACATAGACGAAGCATCCTTTCACATGTTCTGGGGCCTAAAGCGCACGCAAGCGTGCAAAGCCGAGGCTCTGCACGTTTGCGGTAAGATCACGGGGGTTATCAGCCGACGTAGCTCAGGCCCACGTTGCCGTCCAGCACCAGCAGGTCGATGGTGCCGTTCTTCAGCTCGGTGACCAGGGTGGGGACCAGGGACTCCAGCACCATGCCGTTGGCAGCCTCGGGGAACATATCGGCGGCGGCCATGGCCTTGGTGGTGTTCTTCTGGGCGCCGATGATGACGGAAGCCTGGTTGATATCGTCCACGGTCTTGTACTTGTCAGCGTCGGAAGCCTTCACCAGGATGACGGGAGGCAGGTCGGTGTAGTAGGGATCGGAGAAGTCGCAGGCCAGAGCACGCTCTTCGGTGTACTCGCAGGCGGCCAGCACCATATCGAAGTCGCCGTTGCTCAGAGAGGTGACCAGGTTATCGAAGTTCATGGACTCGATCTGCAGCTCCATGCCCATGGA
>CAKTZN010000103.1 GCA_934635545.1 uncultured Oscillospiraceae bacterium
TAATGCTAACCAACGACTCTTAAAAAAGCTGCCCTCAGGCAGTTTTTTAAGTTTCACCCACTGGAACTATGGGCAGTATAGCACAGGTCCCGCCGTTTGGCAAGCCCCTTTTTGAAAAAATTTCCAGAATACAGATCAGGCGAAAATAACCTGCACCAGCACCATGTACACCACCGTGCCTGCGCCGATGGACAGCAGCACGTTGCGCTTCCACAGGTGCAGCGCCGTCACCACCGCCAGGGCGATCAGCTCCGGCAGGCCGTGGGGCGCGGCGGTGATGTCCACGTTCCGCAGGCAGTACACCACCAGCAGACCCATCATGGCGGCGGGCAGGGTGCGGCCCAGATACTCCACCACCTTGGGGATGGGCTTGTTGTCGGGGAACAGCAGGAAGGGCAGAAAACGGGTGATGATGGTGCCCAGCGTCACGGCACCGGCGATCACCAGCGCCTGGGTCGTTGTCAATGTCATAGCTTCTTCCTCCCCAGCAGTAATACGATCAGCACCAGCACCATGGCGGGGATCACCAGATTGTCCGCGCCGAACACCGCCAGCGCCGCGGCGGAGCACACCAGGCCGATGACGCCGCTCATGCGGTTCTGGGGATTCTTCACCTGCTCGATGAACAGCACCACGAACAGGCCCGTCAGGGCGAAGTCCAGGCCCGTGGTGTCGAAGGTGATGAACCGGCCCACCACCGCGCCCAGCACCGAGCCTGCCGCCCAGTAGCCGTAGTTCAGCAGCGACACCGCCAGATAGAAGTCCTTCCGGGGCACATTGGCAGGCGGCTCCACCGAGGAGACGATGGAGAAGGTCTCGTCGCTGAGGGTGTAGATCAGCGGGAATTTGGCCGCGCCCAGGCCGCGGTATTTGCCCAGCATGGACACGCCGTAGAACAGGTGGCGGGCGTTGACCATCAGGCTCATCAGAAACGCCTGGATGGGATCAAAGGCGGTGGTCAGCAGCGTGATGGCCACGAACTGCATGCTGCCGCAGTAGGCCAGGCAGCACATCAGCAGCACCCATGGCACGCCGTAGCCCTTGGTCTGCATCAGCACGCCGTAGGCGATGCCCAGCACCAGGTACCCGGTCAGCACCGGGATGGTCTGGGGGAACGCGGCGCGGATGGCGGCCAGGGCGGGATGTTGCTTTTTCTCCATACATCCACCTCCGGATAAAGAAGCTGTAAAGTGCCCTCATTATATCTGAGGCCGCGGGAAAAAGCAAGAAAAGTTTACAATTACCGCCTTGATTCACAGTGCGGATGTGGTATCGTGTAGGTACAAAGGAAAGGAGCGTGATCCCATGAAGAAGCTGCATAAGGTGGAGCAAGGCAAGATGCTCTGCGGTGTGTGCACCGGTATCGCCGCCTATTTCGACATTGATCCCACGCTGGTGCGTCTGGGGTGGGTGCTGTTCTCCCTGCTGGGCGGCAGCGGTATCCTGGCCTACATCATCTGCGCGCTGATCGTCCCCGACGATCCGGACAAGGTACAGTAATATTGAAGACAGAGAAAAGCACTCAAGGCGGGCCTTGAGTGCTTTTTTTCGTATCGGGCGGGCGCGGCGGTCAGACGGACAGCTTGTACCCCACGCCCCACACGGTTTGCAGCAGTTGGGGCTCGGCGGGATCGTCCTCGACCTTTTCCCGCAGCCGCTTCATGTGCACCGCCACGGTGATGTTGTCCCCCAGGGATTCCAGGCCCCAGATCATCTCGTACAGATCCTCCCGGCTGAACACCTGGCCCGGATGGCGCATGAGGAACAGCAGCAGCTCGTACTCCTTGTTTTTCAGGGGCACCGGCACGCCGTTTTTCGTGATCTGGTGGCAGGCGGTGTCTGCCGCCAGCGGCCCGGCGGTCAACAGCGTGGTCTCCGCCGCCGCGGGCTTCAGCCGCCGGTACTGGGCCAGATGGGCCTTGACCCGGGCCACCAGCACGCTGGGGGAGAAGGGCTTTTCGATGTAGTCGTCGGCACCGTAGCCCAGACCGCGGATCTTATCCACGTCCTTGCCCAGGGCTGTGACCATCAGGATGGGGATGTCCTTGGCCTCACGCACCTTGCGGCAGATGGTAAAGCCGTCCATTCCCGGCAGCATCAGGTCCAGAAGCAGCAGGTCGAAGGGCTGCGCCAGCGCCGCGGACAGTCCGGCGGCGCCGTCGGTGCAGACGCTGACCTCGTAGCCGCCCAGCTCCAGATAGTCCCGCTCGATGGCGGCGATGTCCGCGTCGTCCTCGATGATCAGTATTTTCGCCATGTTATCCCTCCTTTGCCAGCGGCAGCGTCACGGTCACCCGCAGGCCGCCACCCTCCGCGTTTTCCGCCCGGACGGTGCCGTGCAGCTCGTCACAGGCTTTTTTCACCACCGCAAGGCCGATACCGCTGCCGCTTCCGGGCGCTGTCCGGGCGGCGTCGCCCCGGTAGAATACGTCAAACAGCCGGGGGAGCTGCTCCGGCGGCACGCCCGCGCCGTTGTCGGTGAAGGCGATGGCCGCCGTATCGCCGGTTTTCTCCGCCGTGATGCGGACATGGACGTCCTCCCGTCCGCCGTATTTGCGGCTGTTGTCCAGCAGGTTTACCGCAATGCGCCGCAGCAGCTCACGGTCGGCCAGCACAGTCATGTCCGGCACATCCACCGTGACCGCCACGTCCTCCTGCTCGTCGGCCACGGCCTCCAGCGCGGGACGCAGGGCCAGCGGCGCGGGATGGACGGGATACTGGCTGACGTCCATGCGGGCGAAGGCGAACAGCCGGTTCACCAGCGTCTCCATGTCCGCCTCCTTGGCGTAGATGGTCTGCAGATACCGCTGGCGGGTGGCCTCGTCCTGGGCCACGCCCTCCAGCAGGCCCTCTGTGTAGGCGCGGATGGCGGTCAGGGGGCTTTTCAGGTCGTGGGACATGCCGGCGATCAGCTCCTGCTTCTGCTGCTGGGCCGCCTGCTGCTGCTCCAGCGAGGCCTTCAGCCGGGCCGCCATTTCGTCCACCGCGTCGCAGGCGGCTTTGAATTCGTCCGGCGCACCGTAGGCGATGGGGGTGTCCAGGTCGCCGTCCCGGATGCGGGCTACCCCCGCCGTCAGGGTGTCCAGCGGCTGGGAGATGTGGCGGAACAGATGCCGCGTCAGGTACAGATTGGTCAGCGCCACCGTTCCCAGCAGCAGCACCGCCGCAATGGCGGCAAAGAGGCTCAGCGTCAGCTTGAAGCCATGGAGCACGGCCTCGATCTGCTCCGCCGCGTCGTGCAGCGTCATCAGGTTGCCCCGCAGCAGCAACAGCGCCGCGCCCAGTCCCAGCAGCAGCAATACCGCCGCCGCCAGGATCGGGATCACCAGCATGGCGATATTGGAGCGCGCCAGCCGCTTTTTGATGGTCATGCCCATCCCTCCTCTGTGTCAGTGGGATCATTATACCACATCCGGCGCGAAAGTGTTAAACGGAGATTAAACTGTGTGAAAAACATGCTTCCGGACAGGGAAAAGCTCCCGAAACACCTGCGTTTCGGGAGCTTTGGCGGTTATGACGCGTTCTGTTTACGCCTGTTCCCTGCGGATGGCCTCCACCATGCGGGTCAGGCCGGTCTCGATGATGCTGCGGGGCATGGCCAGATTCAGGCGGATGTACCCGGCGGCGTTGCCCACGAACAGGCCGTTGCCGCCCTCCAGCAGCACGCCCGCCTTGTTGGCGAAGAAGTCCGGCAGGTCGGTGGTCTCCGGCAGGCACTTGCCCAGATCGACCCAGGCGAGATAGGTGGCCTCCGGGATGTACATCACCGCCTCGGGCAGCTCACGGGCCAGGAATTCCTTCACAAAGGCGAAGTTGCCGTCCAGATATTCCTTCAGCGCCTCGTGCCACGCGCCGCCGTGCTCATAGGCCGCCTTGGCCGCCGTCAGGGACATAGGGTTCACCATGCCGAACAGCTTGTCCCGATCCTTGAACCGGTCACGGAGCGCCTTGTCCCGGATGATGATATTGGAGAAGGCCAGACCCGCCAGATTGAAGGTCTTGCTGGGTGCCATGCAGGTGATGAGCTTGGGGTAGTCGCCCATGACCTTGGCCATGGGGATATGGCGGCGGCCGCAGCGGATCAGGTCGCAGTGGATCTCGTCGGACACCACCCACAGGTTATATTTCCGCATGATCTCTCCGGCCCAGCGCAGTTCCTCCTCCGTCCACATGCGGCCGGTGGGGTTCTGGGGATTGCACCAGAATACCAGCTTGCAGGCGGGATCGGCGCACTTCTTCTCAAAGTCCTCGAAGTCCATCTCAAAGGTGCCGTCGGCTTTCTTATGGAGCGGAGAGGTCAGCACGCCCACACCGGCGTACTCCGCCGCGTGGACAAAGTAGCCGTAGGCGGGGGTGTTCACCAGCACCTTTTCGTCCCTGGTGCACAGTGTCTCCGTCAGCTGGTACAGGGCGGGAATGATGCCCGGCGTCACGCAAAGCTGCTCCCGGGGGAAGGACCAGTCGTAATGATCCTTGCACCACTTGGAAAAGGCGTTGTAATATTCGTCGTCATACATGCCGGTGTATCCGAAGATGCGGCGGTCGATGCGGCCCCGCAGGGCGTCCAGGATCTCCGGGGCCACGCCGAACTCCATGTCGGCCACCCACATGCGGACGAACTCCTCGTCCTTGTAGGGGAACACCTTCTCCGGGCCCGCGTGGAAGATGTAGCCCCGGAAGCCGTCGGTGTTCAGAGCGTTGGTGTGGCGGCGGTCGATGATCTCGTCAAAGTTGTAGGTCATGGTGATTGCTCCTTTCTATTTCAGCGATGGTCGCATTTCTGACATTGTATCATGGGCGTTTCGCCCGCATCCTTATAAAACACACCCGCCCACTGGCAGATGCTCTGCAGGATCGGCACCACGGAGGCGCCCTTTTCCGTCAGGGAATATTCTACCCGCGGAGGTATCTCGTCGTAGGACTTGCGCTCCACGATGCCGTTGGCGATGAGTCCTTTCAGCGCGGCGGCCAGCACGGCGTCGGTGATGTTGCCCATTTCCTTACGCAATTCGCTGTACCGCAGCGTCCCCAGCGTGGCCAGCACGCAGATGATGCGGGAGTTCCACTTCCCGCCGAAAATCTCCATACCGTACTCCAGTGGGCAGCGAATGTCCTTTTCCAGCTTTCTCTGGTACATAGCCACACCTCCTGTACTTTCTTCATTATAGCGGGATATCCCGCTGCTTTCAAGTCACTATGAAATTTATAAGCGGGTGTGTTTTTTCACACCAGCTTATGGTCTCAAAGCTCCTTCTTGTTTTCCGCACCGGGGGTGGTGACGATAATCTTTTCCGGCGTGATGACAAGCGCGCCCTTGGCGGTGGCCGCGCCGTTGAACATCTTCTCCACCATGGCCTTGAAGGTGCTGACCACCTCGCCCTCGGTGACATACTGGGCCGTACCCTTCACCTGATAGCCCTCCAGATTCTGCGCGTCGTACACAGAGATGGCGATCTTGCCATTGCTGGCGGCCAGATTCTTCAGCGTGGTATCCAGAAACACATCACCGACAACCAGCTTGCCGTCGGGCGTCACGTCCTTGAACGCGACAGGCACCACATTGGGTTCGCCATCGGCGCAGGTAGCCAGATCCCACATCCCGCTTTTCAGCAGCTTTACCACATTTCCATTCAGCATAACAGCGTCCTCCTTATTTTGAGTCGTGCGGCTCATTCGTTGGACTCATTATAAGCGCGGTACAAGGGGAAGAAAAGATATGAGTCGGTTTATGAGTGACTATTAAATTTGAAAGCAGTGTACTACAGGTATCGCTCTATGCAAGAAGCAGAACTGCATCAGCCCTTTTCGTGCTTTTCGTAATACGCATTTAATACGGAGATAATGCGTATTGCGGTTTTGGCCGCACTTTCTTTTGACTCTGTATTTAGGCACTTTACATATTGACAAGTACAATATATTGTGGCATATAAGAACTATTCAGTTATTTGTGCACCGCCCCAAAGGGGTTTCCGAACACGCTTCGGATCGCACACGTTGTTAAGTTTGTACTTGAAGAGCATTATGCTCCCGTTCGTATTTATGGGCCATTGCGCCCTCGTGATTTAATGACTATGCTGCGAGGATTTTTCTCGCGGCATTTTCCACCTGTACGCCGCTTTGCCGCTATGCTATGATGTGCCTGTACTTAAGGCATCAAGCATTTAGGTCGAGGCAGAGCAGGCACGGGTGGAAAGCATTATCAAAAGCTTTTCGCTCTGATTAAGAACCCGAAGTATGTCAAAATGAACCCTCCGGAAAAACCGGACGGTCATCAGAATTGAACAATACTGCAAACGCAGGAAGGATCGTATGAAGCCGAAACGGCAGGAAGATTCTTCCTGC
>CAKTZN010000104.1 GCA_934635545.1 uncultured Oscillospiraceae bacterium
AAGGGCTTTTCGTGGAGCAGGCACACCAGACCGTGGCGCTCGGCCACCTTCTGCATGATCTCCATGGTCAGCTGGTTATGGTCGGTGGCCACGTTGGTGGTGGTATAGATGGGGGCCAGCTCATGCTGGGCAGGCGCCACCTCGTTGTGCTCGGTCTTGGCCAGGATGCCCAGCTTCCACAGCTCCTGGTTCAGGTCGGCCATGTACTCCGCCACGCGGGGCTTGATGGCGCCGAAGTAGTGGTCGTCCATCTCCTGTCCCTTGGGGGGCATGGCGCCGAACAGGGTGCGGCCGCAGAACATCAGATCCTTGCGCTGGTCGAACATCTCGCGGTCCACCAGGAAGTACTCCTGCTCCGGGCCCACGGAGGTGCGGACGCATTTCACGTCGTCATTGCCGAACAGGGTCAGGATCCGCATGGCCTGCTTGTTCAGCGCCTGCATGGAGCGTAGCAGGGGGGTCTTTTTATCCAGCGCCTCGCCGCCGTAGGAGCAGAATGCCGTGGGGATGCACAGGGCCTTGTCCTTGATGAAGGCGTAGGAGGTGGGATCCCAGGCGGTGTAGCCCCGGGCCTCGAAGGTGGCCCGCAGGCCGCCGGAGGGGAAGCTGGAGGCGTCGGGCTCACCCTGAATCAGCTCCTTGCCGGAGAACTCCATGATGACGCCGCCGTCGGGGGAGGGGGCGATGAAGCTGTCGTGCTTTTCGGCGGTGATACCGGTCAGGGGCTGGAACCAATGGGTAAAGTGGGTGGCGCCATGCTCGACAGCCCAATCCTTCATGGCATCGGCCACAGCGTTGGCCACTTCGTTATTCAGGCTGCCGCCCTCGTCAATGGTCTTCTTCAGCGAGGTGTAGACCTCATAGGGGAGCCGCGCCTTCATGACGCGGTCATCAAACACCAGGCTGCCGAAATATTCCGGTACTGTGCTCATCATGATCCGCTCCTTTTCTGATAATATAATGGAAAAAGGCGTCAAGGAGACCAACCTCCAAGACGCCTTTGCCTTCGATGGGCGTCATTATATACGCCCTGTACGAATTTGTCAATCGCCGTTTTGTACAACTTTTGCCGTTTCGTCGATTGACTTTATGAGCAAGCCGTGCTATAATCCTGCCTCAAGATGAGCAAAGACGTTCATTCACCGGGCACATTTGTCCTGTGTGAAGGAACGTCTTTGCGCTTTTTTACCAGAGAAAGGGTGACCGCCATGAGGCGTGAAGGCACGGTGGGCAGCCCCTCCGCCGATACCCTGCGGGGTGGGGAGAGAAAAATGGCTGCCATTACGATTTTTTATGAGAAAAACGCGGAAAAGCGTGGAAAAACACCGGGAGGTGTGATACAATATGGACTTCATTGAAGCCGCGTCGCTGCTGGACTGTCCCTATACCATGGTGCCCTCTGGCAGCAGTGATCCCGAGCAGCAGATGTATGCAGCAAACCGAGAAAGGCAGGGCCCAGATATGCAGTATTCCAAAGAGGAGATCCGGCAGTATGTGGCGGAGGAGGATATCAAGTTCATCCGTATGGCCTTCTGCGACCTATCGGGACGGCAGAAGAACATCTCCATCCATCCCGACGAGCTTGACCGGGCCTTCCGGTACGGCATCGCCTTTGACGCCTCGGCCATCCCCGGCTTCGGCGACGAGGTGCGCTCCGACCTGTTCCTGAAGCCGGACACATCCACGCTGTGCCTGCTGCCCTGGCGGCCTGATCATGGCCGGGTGGCCCGCATGTTCTGCGGCATCGTCCGGCCTGACGGCACCCCCTTTGAGGCGGACGCCCGCCAGCTTCTCCGTCAGGCAGTGCGTGAGGCCGAGGACATGGGCGTCACCTTCGCCTTCGGCACGGAGATGGAGTTCTATCTCTTCCAGCGGGACGAGGCGGGGGAGCCCACCAGGATCCCCTATGACCGGGCGGGGTACATGGATATCGCCCCCGAGGACAAGGGTGAGAACGTCCGGCGGGAGATCTGCCTGACCCTGGAACAGATGGGCATCCGGCCCGAGTGCTCCCATCACGAGCAGGGCCCCGGCCAGAATGAGATCGACTTCCGTTATTCCCAGCCGCTGACGGCGGCGGACAACGCCGTTACCTTCCGCACGGTGGTGGACAGCGTGGCGGTGCGCAGCGGCCTGGCGGCGGATTTCTCCCCCAAGCCCATCAGCGGCCAGCCGGGCAACGGCATGCACATCAACATCTCCGCCAAGAGCGCTGACGGCGCCGACGTGATGCCCCAGGTCATCGCGGGCATCCTGGCCCATATCCGGGAGATGACGGTGTTCCTGAATACGGTGGACGCCTCGTACCTGCGCTTCGGCGGCAGTAAGGCGCCCCGGTATATCTCTTGGTCGTCGGAGAACCGCTCCCAGTTGATCCGCATCCCCGCGGCCCAGGGGGAGTATCGCCGGGCGGAGCTGCGCTCTCCCGACCCGCTGTGCAACCCCTATCTGGCCTTCGCCCTGCTGATCCACGCGGGGCTGGACGGTATCCGGCGGGGACTGGCGCTGCCCGCGGCGGCGGACATCAACTTCTTTACCGCCTCCCAGCAGGTGAAGGAGCGGTTCGAGACCCTGCCCGCCACGCTGCCCCAGGCCAAGGCTCTGGCGGCAGGCAGCGCGTTCCTGGCGCGGGTGCTGCCCCAGACCGTGCTGGACTACTATACGGAATAACCGCGCAGCGGAAAAAATTCGCCGGAAGGAGGGACCGATATGGCGCTTCCGCAGCAGACATACAGCGTGCTGGCGGTGTCCGCCAGAAGCAAATTCCATACGTCCCTCCGGGAGCTGCTGCCGGAGGACCGGTACACGCCCCTGTGCTATGTGAGCGACGTGGCCAGCGCCCGCCGCTGCCTGCTGGAGCGGCCCTTTGACATCGTGGTGATCAGCGCACCGCTGCCGGATGAGTTCGGCACCCGGCTGGCCCTTCATGTGGCGGACGGCAGCGCCGCGGGCGTGCTGCTGCTGGTGAACGCCGAGCACTATCCCGACATCACCGCCCGTGTCTCGCCCTACGGCGTGCTGACGCTGCAGAAGCCCACCACGCCCCAGATGATCCTGCAGTCCATGCAGCTTCTGTGCGGCACGCGGGAGCGCCTGCGGAAGATGGAGCAGAAAACCGCCTCCATCGAGGAGAAGATGGCGGAGATCCGCCTGGTGAACCGGGCCAAGTGGCTGCTGATCGACCGCCAGGGCCTGTCCGAGCAGGAGGCCCACCGCTTCATCGAAAAGCAGGCCATGGATCGCTGCGTCAGCCGCCGGGTCATCGCCCAGCAGATCATCGACCGCTGCCAGCAGGCGGAATAGGCCGGGCGCCGGGATTTGCGCCGCTTCGTGCGATTTCCCTCTTGACAGAAGGGGAAATACTTATTATAATGAAACGGCTGTGTCGGGGTGTAGCGCAGTTGGTAGCGCGCTTGGTTCGGGACCAAGAGGCCGGGGGTTCAAGTCCCCCCACTCCGACCATAAGTCCACCGTAATTTTGATAGAATTGCGGTGGACTTTTTCTATGCCCGAAACGATTGGCAGAAGGGCTACTATACAAAGGAAAACGATGTAGAAAAAGAAGCCGATACAAATAGCCCGTGGGGTGACAACCTACGGGCTTCTTTTGTGGAAAACTGCCAAGATTTCTGCACTATACGGCTGCGAAGAGGACGAAACATATAATCGCAGAAACATGCGAGAACGTCTTGCTTTTTCTGAAGGACAGTGTTATAATGGTTAGCGGCGACTAACTCGGAATGAATGAAAGAGAAAGGACATTGACTCCGTAGTCGAACGGGCGTTATGCATGTGGTGATATGAGATGAGCCTTCTATATAGCATATTAAAACCAATCGTAAAGACGGTGGTGAAGGGCAGTTCCCTTCACAAAGAGGAGTCCTATGAGGAGTTTAAGCAGGCATCCTATGACATCCAGCGAAAATTCAAGTTTTCTCTTCCAAAAATCAAGGGATTTGAGTTTCGGGACGAAATGATGGACGGATTTCACGTCATCGTGGGAAAAAAGACCGGAACCAAGCCGGATCGCGCGGTTGTGTACTTCCCCGGCGGTGGATCGAGGCGATGGCAGCTTCCGTATAGGGGGTCTATCAGGAATTATATTGAGGGAACAGGAGCGGAGCTCTGGATACCGCTTTATCCGCTGCTGCCGGACTATGATCTTATGGACGAAACGGAGTTTACTATTCGACTGCATGAGAAGATGCTGAAAAGGTTTCCTGCGGAGAACATCGTCTGGCTTGGAATTTCCGGCGGCGCGGATGTCCTGATGCAGGCAGGACGGCACATGGTTAAAAAATATCCAGAGCTTCCCATGCCGGGACTGATGCTACCCGTTTCTGTGTCAGGACTATTGATGAGCGAGGATGCGAAAACGCGGATGAGAGGGATTGATTCCCGCGATCCGATCCTCCACTGGGATATGTTTGAGACGATGGTAAAGTATTATAACCCGAACGGAGATCTTCCGCAGTACATTCTCGGCAAGGCGGATGAGGACGATTACACAGGCTTCCCTAAAATCATCATGTACTTTGGCGGAGATGAGGTTTTTGCCGGAATCGCGCCGGATTATGAAAAATCCTTCATCCGCTGCGGGGTGAAGGATTATGAGATCAAAATAAAAGAGGGTATGCCGCACGCTTATCCAGTGTTCACGTTCCTGAAAGAAGGGCGCGAGGGCGAGAGGGAGATTATAGCGGACATCAATCGCTATTTTGAAAGTCGCTAACGGAGGAGTTACAGTGAGTACATATAACGACATAGAGGTCGGCAAAGTGATCTCTACTCTAAAGGTCATTATCGACCGCGTCTATGTAATCGGCGATGGAGAAGAGCGTAAGGTCAATGTATTCCTGAAGGGTGAAGACTTCGAATATGCCGAACCAATGTAGACCACTGTTTTCAGAAGGCTGGCTTTGATAAAAAGCGGCTGTTCTATACGCAAGGAGATTACGGCCTGTTCCAGTGCAGTGAGCCGTGCTGTCAGGAGACTTTCGATAACGAAGCCGTGATCCGTGAAATGGTCAAGCGGCAGGAAAATATGAAAATACCATCTGAACTTCTGCCGGTCTGCCCTCACTGTGGCAAGCCTATGACCATGAATCTCCGCTGCGATGATACCATTGTGGAAGACGAAGGCTGGCACAGAGCAGCGGAGCGGTATGAGAACTTTCTCCGCACCAGAAGTGGGCAGAGCATTCTCTTTCTGGAACTGGGTGTAGGCTACAATACGCCGGTCATCATCAAGTACCCCTTCTGGCAGATGACGGCGAAGAACTCCCATGCCACTTATGCCTGTATCAATCAAGGGCAAGCAGTTTGTCCGCAGGAGATAGATCGGCAGGCGATCTGCATTGATGCAGATATTGGAACCACACTGAGCATTATAGTGGGAGAGTGAATAGCAGAGAGGTGTTCCATGCTCCGTCACGATAAATGCACCCCCCTAAATTGAGAACTGCACCCCCTCTGAACCGAAGTTGCACCCCCGTTAAGGTTTTCTATCAAAATTACGGTTCTTTGCCATGGCGAGTGTTCTTATAGGATCTGAGTATCCTGTAATGGACACTCTGCTTTTTTATGCGGCGAATTTATGAAGGGGCGTGGTTGACGACTACGCCCTTCCTTGTGCCTATGGAGACTCATGGTCAAGAAAAATCGAGGTTTTGGTGCGGCTGATCAGAGAAGGTGTGCGCGGCAATAAAGCGCCGCGTCCCGAATGGCGCAAAATCGCAAGGAAAGTCGAGAGAATTCTTTCCTGACACGGTATAATGCCTCCGGTAAGGAGTTGAAAAGAATGAAGGAACAGATATTAGCTGTCCAACGGATGCAGGACTACATTGAAAAGAACAAAGCGGAGGAGATCAGCCTGTCCGATCTTGCGCGGGTATCGCTGTTTTCACCGTGGTATGCCTTCCGGCTATTTCGCAACGTGCTTGGCCTGACACCCACTGAGTATATCCGCAAATACCGGCTTACACAGGCGGCAGAGCAGCTCCGTGGCGGTGCGGTCAAGGTCATCGACGCGGCCTACAATGCCGGTTTTACCAATGTGGATACCTTTACGCGGGCGTTTTGCCGGGAATTCGGGCTGAATCCCAGCGATTACATGAAAAATCCCGTACCGATTCCGTTCTTCATTCCTTACGGCGCAAAATATCGTGAACTGAGAAAGGAGAACATCGACGTGTCCAACATTCAACCGATCTTCATACAGGTCATCCGCAAGCCGGAACGCCTGTGTATCATCAAGCGCGGTCAGCACGCAGAGGACTATTTCCCTTACTGCGAGGAAGTCAGCTGCGATGTATGGGGTATTCTCATGAGCATGAAGTCGC
>CAKTZN010000105.1 GCA_934635545.1 uncultured Oscillospiraceae bacterium
ACCGCCGCGCCCTCCTTCTGGGCCTGCTTCACGTTGGAGTTCATGAACACGGTGCAGCGGGTGCCCAGATCCACCGGGTGCCGGGCAAACAGGGCCTCGTCGGCGAACTGGGCCGCCGTAAAGCCCAGGGAGTTGGCGAAGTTCTCCAGGAACGAGCCGCAGCCGGAGGAGCACGCCTCGTTGAGCATGACGCTGTCCACGGTGCCGTTTTTCAGCCGGATGCACTTCATGTCCTGGCCGCCGATGTCCAGCACGCAGTCCACCTGGGGGTCGAAGAAGGCCGCCGCCGTGGTGTGGGCGATGGTCTCCACCTCGCCCTCGTCCAGGTGGAAGGCGGCCTTCAGCAGCGCCTCGCCATAGCCGGTGGAGCAGGAGCGGGCGATGCGGGCCGTGGGCGGCAGCAGTCGGGCAAGCTGGGCCATGGCGTCCATGGCGGTCCGGATGGGACTGCCGCTGTTGTTGGCGTAGTAGGACCACAGAAGCTCCCCCTCCGCGCCGGTCAGGGCCAGCTTGGTGGTGGTGGAGCCTGCGTCGATGCCCAGGAAGCAATCGCCCTCGTATGTATCCAGATCGGCCTTGGCCACCACCGCGTGGGCGTGGCGGGCGCAGAAGGTGTCGTACTCCGCCTTATCCGCGAACAGCGGCGGCAGGCGTTTGATCTCGAAGGCCATGGTCACGCCCTGGGCCAGGCGGTCGATCAGCTCTCCGATGGGCCGCGCCGCCGCGCCCGCTTCCGTCTCCAGCGCCGCGCCCATGGCGGCGAACAGGTGGGAGTCGTCGGGATCCACGATGTTCTCCGGTGTCAGCTTCAGCGTGCGGATGAAGGCCTTTTTCAGCTCCGGCAGGAAGTGCAGCGGCCCGCCCAGGAAGGCCACGCAGCCCCGGATGGGCTTGCCGCAGGCAAGGCCGGAGATGGTCTGATTCACCACCGCCTGAAAGATGGAGGCGGCCAGATCGGCGCGGGTGGCACCCTCGTTGATCAGGGGCTGGATGTCGGTCTTGGCGAACACGCCGCACCGGGCGGCGATGGTGTACAGCTCCTGATAGTCCGCCGCCGCGTCGTTAAGGCCCTTGGCGTCAGTCTGCAGCAGGGCGGCCATCTGGTCGATGAAGGAGCCGGTGCCGCCGGCGCACACGCCGTTCATCCGCTCCTCCAGGCCGCCGGTGAAATAGATGATCTTAGCGTCCTCGCCGCCCAACTCGATGGCCACGTCTGTCTGGGGATAGCGCTTTTCCAGAGCCGAGGCCACCGCCACCACCTCCTGCACAAAGGGGATGTCCAGCGCCCGCCCCAGGTTGATGGAGCCGGAGCCGGTGATGGCGGGCCGCAGGGCGCAGTCGCCCAGGGTCTCCCGCGCCTCCCGCAGCAGGTCGGCCAGCGTCTGCTGGGTGTGGGCCTGATGGCGGCGGTAATCGCCGTAGAGAATGTTGTCGTTTTCGTCCAGTACCACCAGCTTCACGGTGGTGGAGCCAATGTCGATACCAGCGCGATAGGTATTCATAGGTACGATATTCCTCCGTTTAGGTGTTGTTATTGGTACATACCATACCACATTTTTTGCCGTTCTTGCGTTAAGATTTTGTTAAAAATCTTAACGCAAGCCAACAAAGAGGCAGGGCGCAGTGCCCTGCCTCTTTCTGTTATGCCGTTTTTTCTGCCGGTCATTCCAGCTCCATCAGCAGCTCCTTGGCCTTGACGGGCTGGCCCTCCTTCACCCGGACGGACTTGACCGTTCCGGCGGTACGGGCGGTGATGGCAGTCTCCATCTTCATGGCCTCGATGATGATCAGCACCTGATCCTTTTCCACATGGTCGCCCTGCTTCACGCACAGCTTGGACACCATGCCGGGGATGGAGGTGCCCACCTGCAGAGGATCGGACTCGTCGGCCAGGGTGGCCTGACGGGTCTGCTCGGAGGCGTGGGGATCGCGGACGGTGACCTCGCGGCGCATGCCGTTCAGCTCGAACTGGACGTTGATGGTGCCGTCGCTGTTGTGGTCGCCCAGACCCAGATACTTGATGACCAGGGTCTTGCCGTCCTCGATGTTGATCTTATTGGTCTCGCCCAGGGCCATGCCGTTGAAGAACACATGGCTGCCCATGCGGGTGATGTAGCCGTACTCCTTCCGGTGGCGGCAGAAGTCCTCGTATACCTTGGGATACATGGCGTAGGAGATAAGATCCTTCTTCTCCGGATTCTCATGGAACTGCTCCACCTCATGCTGGAGCTGATCGAAGTCCACAGGAGCCAGCAGCTTGCCGGGACGGCAGGTAATGGGCTCCTCGCCCTTCAGCACCACCTTTTGCAGGTCTTTCGGGAAGCCCCACGCGGGCTGGCCCATCATGCCCTTGAAGTAGGACACCACGGAATCGGGGAAAGCCAGGGCCTCGCCGCGGCGGACGATGTTCTCCGGCGTCAGGTCGTTCTGCACCATGAAAATGGCCAGATCGCCCACCACCTTGGAGGAGGGCGTCACCTTCACAGGGTCGCCCAGCATGTCGTTGACGGTCTTGTACATCTCCTTGACCTCCTCGAACCGGTCGCCCAGGCCCAGGGATTCCACCTGGGGACGGAGGTTGGTGTACTGACCGCCGGGGATCTCATAGCGGTAGATGTCGGTGGTGGAGGACTTCAGGCCGTGGTCGAAGCTCTCGTACCGCAGGCGCACGTCGGACCAGTAGTTGCTCAGCTCCTGGACGCGGCGCAGGTCAAGGCCGGTGTCACGCTCGGTGCCGTGAAGGGCGGCCACCACAGCATCCAGCGAGGGCTGGCTGGTAAGGCCCGCCATAGGCGCGCAGGCCACGTCCACCACGTCCACGCCGGCCTCGGCGGCCATCAGCAGGGCGGCCACCTGGTTGCCGGTGGTATCGTGGGTGTGCAGGTGGATGGGCAGGCCCACCTCCTGCTTCAGGGTGGACACCAGCTTCTTGGCGGCGTAGGGCTTCAGCAGGCCGGACATATCCTTGATGGCCAGCATGTGGGCGCCCCGCTTCTCCAGCTCCTTGGCCAGGTCCACATAGTATTTCAGGGTGTACTTGTCCTTGGTCTCGTCCAGAATATCGCCGGTGTAGCACATGGTGGCCTCCAGCAGCTTGTTCTGGCGGAGCACCTCCTCCATGGCCACCTCCATGCCCGGCACCCAGTTCAGGGAGTCGAACACGCGGAACACGTCGATGCCCCGCTGGGCGGCCTCCTCCACGAAGGCGCGGACAAGGTTATCGGGATAGTTGGCGTAGCCCACCAGGTTGGAGCCACGCAGCAGCATCTGGAAGGGGATGTTGGGGATCTTCTCCCGCAGCAGTCGCAGGCGCTCCCAGGGGGACTCATGCAGGAAGCGGTAGGCCACGTCGAAGGTGGCGCCGCCCCACATCTCCAGGGAGAAGCAGTCCCGCAGGATGTCGGCCATGCCGTCGGCGCCCTTCACCATATCGCGGGTACGCATACGGGTGGACAGCAGGCTCTGGTGGGCGTCGCGCATGGTGGTGTCGGTCAGCAGCAGCTTCTTCTGATCCAGCACCCACTGCTTCACGGCCTCGGGGCCCTTGTCATCCAGGAGCTGCTTCAGGCCGGGACCCAGAGGCGCCTTGGCCTCGGGGAAGCGGGGGATATCGTACTGGTGGCGCTCGGCGTTGGGGTTGGCCACCTGGATCTCGGAGATGTACCGCAGGACGCGGGTGGCGCGGTCACGGGAGTCCATGATCTCGAACAGCTCCGGCGTCTCATCGATGAACTTGGTATGGCACTGGCCGTTGACGAAGGTAGGGTGGGCCAGCACGTTGGTGACGAAGGGGATGTTGGTCTTGACGCCGCGGACGCGCACCTCATTGATGGCGCGGGCCGCCTTGCGGCACACGGCGGGGAAGCTGCGGTCCCAGCTTGTGACCTTCACCAGCAGGGAGTCATAGTAGGGGGAGATGACGGTGCCCACGCCCACGTTGCCGCCGTCCAGACGGACGCCGAAGCCGCCGGGGGAGTGATAGGCGGTGATCTTGCCGTTATCGGGGGCGAAGTTGTTGGAGGGATCCTCGGTGGTGACGCGGCACTGGATGGCGTAGCCGTCGAAGTGGACATCCTCCTGCTTCGTCAGGCCGATCTCCGGGCAGCTCAGGGGATAGCCCGCCGCCACCAGCAACTGGGCCCGGACGATATCCACGCCGGTGATCATCTCGGTGACGGTGTGCTCCACCTGGATACGGGGGTTCATCTCGATGAAGTAGTGGTGGCCGGACTTGTCCACCAGGAACTCCACCGTACCGGCGCTGACGTAGTTGACGGACTTGGCGATCTTCACCGCGTCCTGCCGCAGGGCCTCCACCGTCTCCTTGGGGACGGACCAGGCAGGCGCGTACTCTACCACCTTCTGATACCGGCGCTGGAGGGAGCAGTCACGCTCGCCCAGGTGGTACACGTTGCCGTATTTATCCGCCAGGATCTGCACCTCGATGTGCTTGGGCTCCACCAGGTACTTCTCGATAAAGATATCACCGCAGCCGAAGGACTTCTCCGCCTCACTGTGGACCAGCTCATAGGCGGTCTTGACCTCCTCGGGCTTGTCGCAGCGGCGCATGCCGCGGCCGCCGCCGCCGGCAGCGGCCTTCAGGATGATGGGGAAGCCGAAGCTGACGGCCTTTTCCAGCGCGTCGTCGGCGTCCTTCAGGGGCTCGGTGCAGCCGGGGATGATGGGCACGCCGCATTTGACGGCGATCTCCTTGGCGCTGAGCTTGTCGCCCATCTTGGCCAGCACGTCAGAGGACGGGCCCACGAACAGGATGCCGTTATCCTCGCAGGCGCGGGCAAAGTCGGCATTCTCCGACAGGAAGCCATAGCCGGGATGGATGGCGGTGACGCCCCGGCGCTTGGCCAGGCCGATGATGCCGGGGATGTCCAGGTACGCGCCCAGGGGGGATTTCTTCTCGCCCACCAGGTACGCCTCGTCCGCCTTGGTGCGGAACAGGGAATAGGTATCTTCGTTGGAATAGATGGCTACGGTATGGAGGCCCAGATCGTAGCAGGCCCGGAAAATGCGCACCGCGATCTCGCCGCGGTTGGCAACCAGCACCTTTTTCAGTTGTGTGATCTGCTGCATGCGATTCTCCCTTCTGCCGCCCTGTGCGGCTTATAAAATTTTAAAGATAATTATACACCCATTTTTCCGCCGCGCCAGATGGAAAAATAGCCAAAATGTTGTTAAGTATCGCTTGTAAATCATGTCACTTTCATAAGCGCCGCTTTTGTTCTGCCTACATTTGGGGTATTACGGGGCAAAAACAAAAGACCGCCAGCGGCGGTCTTTTGTTTTTTGATGGAGCAGGATACGGGAGTCGAACCCGCCTCCTCGGCTTGGGAAGCCGATGTACTACCGATGTACGAATCCTGCAAGTGGAGTTATCATACCACATTTTCCCGGCCAATGCAAGGCGAAAATCGCCGCGCCGCCCACTTTTCCCGCCGCGGGCATAGGTCAAGCCCGGCGGGACATAGGATGGCACCAAAGAAACAAGGAGGGCTTGCGGTATGAAACGAGCGGCGGGATTTCTGGCGGCATTGGTATTGGCATGGGGGCTGGCGGCGCCCTGCTGGGGCGTGGAGCTGACGCTGACCTCCCACGCGGCGCTGCTGATGGAGAAGACCACAGGGCAGATCCTCTATGCCCGGAACGAGCACGACGCCCTGCCGCCGGCCAGCGTCACCAAGATCATGACGGTGCTGCTGACTATGGAGGCCATCGACAGCGGTCGCATCGCCCTGGACGATATGGTGACCGTCAGCGCCTACGCCGCCGGGATGGGCGGCAGTCAGGTATTTCTGGCGGAAGGCGAGCAGATGTCGGTGGACGATCTCCTCAAGGCGGTGTGCGTGTCCTCCGGCAACGACGCGGCGGTGGCGCTGGCGGAGTATGTGGCGGGGGTGACGGAGCTGTTCGTGGAGCAGATGAACAACCGGGCCCGTGAGCTGGGCATGAACGACACCCATTTCGTCAACTGCACCGGCCTGACGGCGGAGGGTCACGTCACCTCCGCCCACGATATCGCTCTCATGAGCCGTGAGCTTCTGCTGCACCATCCGGAGGTGCGGAATTACACCACCATCTGGATGGACACCCTGCGCAGCGGTACCTTCGGGCTCAGCAACACCAACAAGCTGATCCGGTTCTATGACGGGGCCACAGGGCTGAAGACCGGCTTCACCCAGGAGGCGGGCTACTGCATCAGCGCCACGGCGGAGCGGGACGGCATGGAGCTGATCGCCGTCATCATGAAGGGGAACACCTCCGACAGCCGCAACGCCGACGC
>CAKTZN010000106.1 GCA_934635545.1 uncultured Oscillospiraceae bacterium
ATCTGGTTGCGCTTCTCCGTACCGCCGAAGATGACGTCCTCCATCTTGGCGCCCCGGAGCTGGCGGCTGTTCTGCTCGCCCATGACCCAGCGGATGGCGTCGGAGATGTTGGACTTGCCGGAGCCGTTGGGGCCCACGATGGCGGTGATATCCTCTCCGAAATTCAGGACCGTCTTATCGGGAAACGATTTGAAGCCCTGAATTTCCAGCGCTTTTAAGTACAAATAGTCCACCTCATTTTACATTGGCATACTTTAACTAGGATAGTGTATCAGAAAAGTGTGTATTTTTCAAGTTAAAGTTGGATGGGGTCAGGCGCAGGAACCATCCTGCAAACGTATGTAGGGGCGGACGACTCTGTCCGCCCCGAAAATGCAGCGTTACACAACAGGGCGGACAGAGTCGTCCGCCCCTACGAAATTGCCGTATCTTACCCCTCTCTCCTCTTCTCCACCATCTTGTACAGCGCCTCCAGCGCGTCGCTCAGGGAACCGATACGGTCGATGATGCCCAGAGCCACCGCCTCCTGGCCGTAGATGACGCTGCCCACGTCGTTGGCCATATCCCCCACCGACAGCATCAGCTCCCGGAACTTTTCGGCGCTGATGCGGGAATTGCGGGCCACGAAGTCGATGATCCGCTCCTGGATCCGCTCAAAGTACCGGTAGGTGGCCGGTGCGGCGATGACCTGGCCCGACATGCGGACGGGGTGGATGGTCATGGACGCGCTGGGTACAATGAAGGTGGCCTTGCCGCACACCGCCAGCGGCACGCCGATGGAGTGGCCGCCGCCCAGTACCAGCGTAGCGGTGGGCTTGGTCATGCCCGCCACCAGCTCGGCGATGCCCAGGCCCGCCTCGATATCGCCGCCCACCGTATTCAGCAGCAGCAAGAGGCCGTCCACGTCGTCCTTCTCCTCTACCGACGCCAGCAGCGGCAGAACGTGCTCATATTTGGTGGTCTTCACGTTGGGGGGCAGTGTGGTGTGGCCCTCCACCTGGCCGATGATGGTCAGGCAGTGGATGGTGCCCCGCTTGTTCTTCACCACCGTGGAGCCCATTTCGATGATCTGCTGCTGGGGTGTGTCCCGGTTCTCCGGTTCGCTGCTCTGGCAGTTGTTGGCATAGTCGCTCATAGGTGCGCTCCCTCCTTTTTGCCCTAGTGTTTGCCGCCAAAAGGCAAACTATACCACCGGGAAGGACGCTCTTGCTGCATAACAACACCCCCTCGTGAGGATCGGCCTCATGAGGGGGCTTATGTATGCAGCGTTATATGAGCAGGAATGTTTCGTTCGGAAATGAAACGACATGAAACTCAACGCGCCATTCGATATCCTCCGCCGCCGGTTCAAAATGCAGCGCGGAGCAAACCGCGTGCAGACTTCCCTGCGTGTTCTTTCCGAATACAGTCACAGCCGGAGCAGCCGCGCCGCCGATCACAACGGTGCAGGCAATATCGTTTTGGGCCTGCGGCGCATAGCGGTTCGTACATGGGGCGATTTCCAAAGGCCTGTCGCCCGCAGCACAATCGCAGATCGAAATATCCTCGTCCGGTTCAGGAGAAAGGGTATAGCTCATGGCGGTAAAATGCGTCGGGTAGGCCCAGCGATCCGAGTCAAATTGCTCTTGAGGAATTGACTGCTGCTCCAGTTCCTGCACCGTCAAGGTATATTCCGTTCCGCTGACCGGATGGGAAAAGGAAAACGAATCGCCTGGCGCGTGTGTCCTGAAATGCGGTCCGGGCACACAGCACGGCTGCTGCTTCATCGTAAGGGAGAGTGATTTTATTTCCGGGCGGCGTTTTCCGACCCACGGATAGCAGCGTCTGTAAATCGTCCAAGCGTAGGAGTCGTCTAAGCCATAATGAGCGGCTGCCGCTTGTGCCACTTTCTCATTTTCCGCACCATCCGGCAAACACGGACTGATGCCTACCGCGCAGCCGTGTGAAGACCGCAATGTCTTTCCGTTCAATTCTATTTTGGCGCTGAAATCAAAGCCAAGCGGATTCTCCAATTCTATCTGCATCCGCTGTTCCTGCGTAAAGTTCTCCTCTGAATCATTCTCAGCGGTCAGGTTCCATTTTGCTATGAATCTGCGGATGTCCTCCGCCTCGGTACGCATGCAGAAATCTACAACCAATCCCTTGCCGCAGGAATACACCGCGGGGATGATCCAATGATGCCCCGCCCAATCAAATTGCTGATTCAGTCTGATCTCTGTCCCGGCACAGTCTCTTCCCAGATGTCCCCAGAAATTCCCCTCAAAGTAGACCTTCCACTCGGGAGCAGCCGGTTCGATTCTGCTGTCATCAAATGTGTTATCCATAATAGCCTCCCTGACCTCCGATTTGCCAAGCTCAGTTGCCGTATCACATTGATGTAATTCATTATAGTCGAAAAAGTGTTGCAGTTCAAGTATTTCCCCGCAAAAGGCGTGTTAAAGCCTCGTGAGAATTACTCCCACGAGGCTCTGCTTCTACTACCTGCTTGAATTGATGATTCCTTCAATGTCGCGGCCACCATAAAATATGCGGGCTACTGTGACAGTTTTTGCAGCGTCATCGACCAGATAATACGCGACATAGTTGTCAACGGGCAGTTGGTGCATTCCCATTGAATGCCACGGCTCCCAATCGACCAACGTATAGCGAGCAGGCATGAAGTTCAGAGAACGCACCTCTTTTCGGATACGCTCAACCTGAGCGGCGGCGGTCGATGGAACAAGAAGCGCATTTGCAATGTAGGCATAGATGGCTCTCAGGTCATCAAGCGCCTCCCCGGAGTAGTTGACGGCATACCTGTCTGTCATATGCCGAACTCCTTCGCAAGCGCTGCGTCAACTTCATCTGCGGAATACACTCTTCCCGCCCGAATCGAATCAACGCCCTTTTGCAGCTCCGCATCAAGCTGCTCTCTGGTCATTGCTCCCACGGCCAAAGGCTTTGAGACCGGAAGCCGCAAATCAAACGGAATCCCCTTCCTCAGCACGATTTGACTATACAGCATTTGAATTGCGCTTGAGGGAGAAATGCCGAGCTGCTGAAGGATTCCCTCCGCGCTTTCCTTGAGGTTCGTATCAATTCTCGCATATACAGCGGATGTGTTTGCCATAGTGTCGCCTCCTTTTTCTTGTATTATACCACATTCACTTGCGATTGCAAGCATTTGCAATCGCATTTTCGCATCATAATGCTGTCAAAACCTATAGACAAGCCCCTCATTTCTGCCATGACTTGACATTTGGCCGCGAGTTCTATACAATACACAAGGTCATACGATGGTTTTTGTTTCCATTTTGGGGCAAAATCCAGGTATATAAGGAGGAAATCAAATGAAAAAACTGCTGGCATTTCTGCTGGCCCTGATGCTGGTGCTGTCCGTGACGGCCTGCGGTCAGGACGCGGCAGACAATGACGAGGAGCAGAGCGTCATCGAGCTGACGCTGTGGACATATCCCATCGGCGACTGGGCCGATGAGGCGGCGGTGAACAACCTGCTGACCCAGTTCAACGCGGTGTATCCCGACATCCATGTGACGGTGCAGTGCCTGGACGAGGCCACCGCCGATGACAGTCTCAGCACCGCCGTGGACGGCGGTGTGGCGCCCGACATCCTGCTGGCCCAGCCGGACCGTCTGGTGAAGGTCTGGGGCGCCGAGGGCATGCTGGCCGACCTGTCCGACATGTGGGACGACGCCGACAATCAGGAGGTCAACGAGACCTGCCGGAGCGTCTGCTTCACCTCTGACGGCAAGTGCTACGCCTATCCCTTCGCCATGAACGTCCAGTGCATGGCCATCAACTACGATGCCTTTGTGACGGCGGGCGCCGACCAGTACATCGACCTGGAGAGCCGCACCTGGACCACCGAGCAGTTCACCCAGGCGGTGAAGGCCCTGCGGGACAAGTACGGCGAGGATGTGGCCGCCGTGTACTGCTCCGGCCAGAACGGCGACCAGGGCACCCGCGCGCTGATCACCAACCTGTACGGCGGCACCTTCACCAACGACGCCCACACCGCCTACACCGTGGATTCCGAGCCCATCCAGCAGGCGCTGACCCTGCTGCGGGACACCAAGGGCATCGAGTTTGACGAGGCCATCAACGGCCAGGAGGAGGCCACCCTCTTCTATCACGAGTCCCTGAAGATGTCCTTCTGCTGGAGCCTGGCCCAGCAGACCACCGAGACCGTGGACGAGCCCACCGAGGAGGGTGCGGAGCCTGTTGTCCACGAGGCGGGCAAGACCGTCAACGGCCAGACCATCGAGTTCATGTCCTTCCCCTCCGAGACCGGCGAGAGCCGCCTGGAGGGCGATGTGTGGGGCTTCGGCGTATTTGACAACGGCGACCAGGAGAAAATCGACGCCGCCAAGCTGCTGATCCGCTACTTCGCCGACGGCCAGGGCACCAGCGCCGCCGTGAAGGCCGCCGGCTGCTTCCCCGTCCGCGCCGCTGTGGACGGCGCGAACCTGTCCGGCATCTGGAGCGGCAGCGACGTAATGCAGGAATACGCCAAGCTGACGGACTTCTTCGGCAGCTATCCTCAACTGACCCCCGGCTGGGCCACCGCCCGCACCGAGTGGTGGAACCTGCTGCAGCGCATCGGCAACGGCGGCGACCCGGTGATCGAGACCGAAACCTTCGTGGCCAACGCCAACGCCGCGGCGAAGGAGTAATTTCACATGAAAAATGGCAGGCCGGTTGGCCTGCCTTTTTTTACCGCCTTCTGAGGTTGCGCAGCAGAAGAACTTGTGATATACTCCAGATACTACCGAAACGGAGGACGCTATGGCGAACTTTACGAAACAGGCGATCAAGGCCTCTTTTCTGAAGCTGCTGAACCAACAGCCCCTGAACAAGATCAGCGTGCGGGACATTGTGGAGGACTGCGGCATCAACCGCAATTCCTTCTACTACCACTTTCACGACATCCCCTCCCTGCTGGGCGAGATCATCACCGAGCAGACGGAGCAGCTTATCCAGGCTTACCCCTCCATCTCGTCCCTGGACGAGTGCTTCCACATGGCGTTTCAGTTCGCCCTGGAGAACAAGCGCGCCGTCATGCACATCTACCACTCGGTGAACCGTGACGTGTTCACCCAGAGCATGCTGCGGCTGTGCGACTACGCGGTGTCCGCCTATATCGCCACCGCCTTCCCCGGCGACCTGATCCGCGAGAGCGACCGGCAGATCGTGATCCGCTTCATGAAATGTCAGCTCTTCGGCATGTGCATCGACTGGATCGACCGGGGCATGACCGACGCCGCCTACGACGACCTGCACCGGATGTTGGAGCTGAGCCGGGACGTGCCGGAGCTGATCATCCGCCGCAGCCGGGAGAGCCGGTGAATTTAGGCAAACCGCCCCTCTCTGCCCAAAAAGCAGGCAATCAAGGCCCGCTGTCCAAAACTTGGACAGCGGGCCTTTTTCTGTCCATTCCCCCCTTTCCCGGGAAATGCTATACTCCGCTGTGTTGAAAAGATCACCTGTGAAGGGGGTAAGAAAAATGCGTTCCGTCACACCCATGAGGGCGGCCAAGATCGGCTACATCGTCATGTCCGCCCTGTTCTGCCTGCTGGGCATCGTGCTGCTGTTCACGCCGGACGCCTCGGCGCTGTGGATCGGGCGGCTGCTGGGCATCGGCATGATCGTGTTCGGCGCGGTGAAGCTGGTTGGCTATTTCTCCCGGGATCTGTTCCGGCTGGCCTTCCAGTATGACCTGGCCTTCGGCGTGCTGCTGATGGTGCTGGGCATCGTGACCCTCAGCCATCCCGGCGACGCCATGAGCTTCCTGTGCGTCATGTTCGGCATCCCGGTACTGGCCGACGGCCTGTTCAAGATCCAGATCGCCGCGGACTCCCGCCGCTTCGGCATCCGCAACTGGTGGCTGGTGCTGGCGCTGGCGGTGCTGACCTGCGTCATCGGCGTGGTGCTGGTGTTCCGGCCCGATACCGGCGTCCGGGCGCTGACGGCCCTGATGGGCCTGTCGCTTTTATGCGACGGCGTGCTGAACCTCAGCGTGGCGCTGTGTACCGTGAAGATCGTGAACCACCAGCGGCCCGACGTGATCGAGACCGACGACTATGAAATAGGAAAGGACGAATAAGACCCATGCGTGCTGCAAAAGCGATCGTCAAGAACCGCGTACTGATTTTGATCCTGGCGCTGGCGCTGATGATCCCCTCGGTGTTCGGCATGCTGAACACCCGCATCAATTACGATATGCTCAACTACCTGCCCGACGACATGGACACCGTCATCGGCCAGGACACCCTGAAGGAGGACTTCGGCAA
>CAKTZN010000107.1 GCA_934635545.1 uncultured Oscillospiraceae bacterium
CTCCCGCATTGGACGCCCTCAAAGCATCGTGCGGCGCACCCATCAGCATGGGCCGGGGTGAGATTCCCGTGAGGCTGGCAGCCACCAGCCGCCTGTTTTGCTTGAGAGATAAGAAATAAAATGCAAAGCCGTGGAGCTTGCAGACAAGTGCTTGCCTGTATGCTCGACGGCTTTTTGGTTAAAGTTGGAAGAAATTGTTCATAATGGTAGCGGAGGTGGCAACACTTGAACGATAAGAATGAGCAGCAGATCGGCGCGGCGACCTATGTGATCGAGCGCGTATTTACCGGCACAAAAACCATCCAGGAAGTGGTAACAGAGGAAATCATTTTCACCGGAAAGAAGGCCGCAAACTTTGACCGGCAGGAGAGCCGCATGGTATAATGGAGCCGTAAATGAGTGGTTCCGGGAAGGAGGAAACATGAGGAACCACGTTCAGCTTGCAGACGCCTATTACCGTCTTTCCGATGAGGAACGGAAGTACGGCGAATCTGCCAGTATTACCAACCAGCGTACCATTGTGCGGGAATACTGCGAAAAGCACGGCATCATTCTGGTAGAGGAATTTGCCGATGATGGCTATTCCGGCGGCAACTTCGAGCGTCCCGGCTTCCGCGCCATGCTGGAGCATCTGAAAACCGGCAAGGTCAACATGGTCATCACCAAAGACCTGTCTCGCTTGGGCCGTGATATGACGGAATCCAGCCACTATGCGGAGCGCTATTTCCCCGAACACGGCATCCGTTATCTGGCACCCGGCAGCAACTTTGACTCCGAGGAAGATAACCTGATGGCACCGTTCCAGTTTGCCATGAACGATGTCTATCTGCGGGATACGTCCCGCAAGGTCAAGCAGACGCTGAACACCAAGCGCAACAACGGTAAATATGTGGCTTGCCCGCCCTATGGCTACCGCAAGGCAGAGCGTACCACAGATCAGCTTGTGCCGGACGAGAACACCGCACCGGTGGTCAAGATGATCTTTGACATGGCTGCCTCCGGCCAGTCCTGCCGCAGCATCGCCATACGGCTCAACGAGGCGTGTATCATGCCGCCGCTGAAGTACCGCGTGGAGTGCCGTGACAACTTCACCGAGCGCGGCGCACAGCGGATGTCCGATCTGTGGAACTACACCACCGTAAAGCGCATCCTGCGCAATCGGGTCTATCTGGGACACACGCTGCTGGGCAAGAGCCGCAAGGTCAGTGTGAAGTCCCAAAAGAAGGTCAAAGTGCCGGAGGAGGAATGGGTGTTCACGAAGAACACCCACGAGGCTTTGGTGTCGCAGGAGAAATTCGATTTGGCCGCCCACTTCATGGGTGAGAACACCAAGGCGAACGGGGCAAACCCTGCGTTCCGCCACAGCATCTTCGGCGGCATTGCCTACTGTGCCTGCTGCGGCGCAGCCATGTGTTCCGGCGGCTCCGTCTACAACGGCGAACGGGCGAAATACTGGTATCTGGTGTGCAACAACCTGAGCTCCAGAGCCCAGACCCGCTGCCTGCATGGGGCGCGTATCCGCTACGATGACTTAATGGAAGTTGTCCGCTGCGACCTCAATAAGCTGTTGGCCTTTGGCGAGGACGAGATTCATACCATCACGGAGAACGCCATCGAGCAGGCCAACGCCTCTTTGGGCGGCGAAGACCCTGCGACGCAGATCGAGAACATCGACAAGCAGACCGCCCGCCTCAAGAAGATGATCGAGCGCTCTTACCGCGATAACATCGCAGGGATGCTCAGTGACGACATCCATGAGGAGATGGTCAAGAAATTCGGTATCGAGATCGACGAGCTGGCTGTGCGCCGCAAGAAGCTGGTGGAGGGCGAGACCACGGCAAAGGAGATTCGCAGCGCCTACGGTCTGTTCTTCGACCTTGCCAAACGGTACACCTGTGTAGAAACACTGGACAGAGATATACTGCACGCTTTCATCGAACGTATTGAGATCGGTGAAAAGATACTGCCGGAGGGCAGAAAGGTTGCCGGGCCGCGTACCCCATACCGGCAGAGCATCCGCATCTTCTACCGCTTTATCGGGGAAGTTTCGGGAGACAGCCTGCGCCAATTGCAGGCGAATAGAGATCGTGAAGAGGCCGCTTCTGTGGCAGGAATGTGAAGAATGTCCACGATAAGAATACACTTGTTTCAAACAAGATGTTTCCACCTCAAAAACTGTTTTTTCTGGAAAGGCGATTTTTCCTGTATTTAAGCCAAAAATCGAGGGTCGGAAAAATTCTTTGAGGTTGATACACATCCTCCTCTTGCGGTGTGTATTCACCTCAAAGATTTTAAGTGAATTTGCTCAATAAGTTCTAAAAAATCGACATTTTTATACAATTCAAGAACGAATAACGAAATAGCGATCTGGAACGCTCATTTACATAGAAAACCGTCTGCAAAGCAGGCGGTTTTCGTCATTATCGTTATGTCATGCCGATTTTGCAACGATTATTCCGATACGCTGTACCGTACCGCAGAGCCGGAACCCGTTTTTACCTTATTGCAGTTTGAAAAAGCACAAGCGGTTTCAGGAAACACAAGAAAAGGTTCAGACTAGCAGATTGTCAGTGTTAAGAGTGATATGTTATAATCGAGGCACTACCAATTTTGAACAGGAGAACACCTATGACAGAAGCAGACCGAGACATTGCATTAGCCCTGTTGAAGAGCCTGTGGGAAAGGAAATTGATTACGGAAGAAGTCTACCTTGCAGCTTGCAAATCCGAAGTGTTCGACAGGAAGAACTTTACTCCGGTGACAAATTCTTTTGGAACTGAAATCGGGGAAAGTGATATAGCTGCCGAGGAGGCAATCAAGTAATAATTGCAAATAGAAAGGCAAAAAGAGACGGTTCGCACCGTCTCTTTTCCTATATAAAAATATACAAGGGAGGAGGACGACCCCATGGCCGTATTCAGGGTGGAGAAAACGCGGAACTACACCGTCATGTCAAATTACCATCTGCGGGACAAGTCGTTGTCGTTGAAGGCGAAGGGGCTGCTGTCCCTGATGCTGTCGCTGCCGGAGGACTGGGACTACACCACCAAAGGACTGGCCTACATCTGCAAGGATGGCGTGGACAGCATTCGTACTGCGGTGCGGGAGCTGGAGAGCGCAGGGTACATCGTGCGTCAGCGGGAGCGCCACGCGGACGGTACGCTGGGCGGCATCGAATATACCATTCTGGAGCAGCCCAGAGAGCCGGAACCACCTAAACGGGAAAATCCCGTTCAGGCGGAAAATACCGGTGACGCACCTAAACTGGATTTTCCTGAACAGGTAAAACCTGAACAGGAAAATCCCGCACAATTAAATATAGAAGAACAAAGTAAAGAAGAATTAAATACGGATGTTATGAATTCCTTCCCTTCATTCCCTCATGAGAGTAAAACTACTCAGGAAAATGGAATGGAACGACGGGAGACATATCGAGCTCAGATCATGACCAATGTGGACTACGCCTATCTTGTGGGCTACACCGAGGTTGACCGTGGGCGGCTGGACGAGCTGGTGGGACTGATGCTGGATACCGTGTGTTCCACAAAGGCCACCATTCGCGTGGTGGGAGAGGAGTTGCCAGCGGAGGTGGTGCGTTCAAGGCTGCTGAAGCTGACCGGCGCACATCTGCTGTATGTGCTGGATCGGATCAACGAGAATACCACCGAGGTACGCTACGTGAAGCAATACCTGCTGACCGCGCTGTATAACGCGCCGCTGACCATGGATAACCACTATGCCCTAATGGTGGGCCATGATCTCAGCGGCGGTAGCGGATAGAAAAATAGCTGTCCGACACAAATTGCCAGACAGCCACTTTCAGAATGATTTG
This sequence comes from uncultured Oscillospiraceae bacterium, assembly GCA_934635545.1. Lineage (GTDB taxonomy): Bacteria > Bacillota > Clostridia > Oscillospirales > Oscillospiraceae > Vescimonas. Next base: position 3,833 of record CAKTZN010000107.1, read on the forward strand.
ATTTGAATGAGCATCAGATGCAGAAGGCTGCATACAGCGGAACAGACTTCAGGCCATCCTTTTCCCCGAAGTTCTTGAGAGACAGGCGTATCGCGCAGGATGGATGATAGGTGCCGATGAACAGATTGAGACTGCGGGAACGGACGTGTTCACCTTTCTTGACCTCAATGGCTGTGACTTGGTTCCCCTTTTGCAGAACGAAATCCAATTCAGCGGTGTTGTTGCTTTCCCAATAATAGAGGTTATGCCCATTTGCGGCCAACTGCTGTGCTACATAGTTTTCCGTGACAGCGCCCATGAAAGTGTTCCCCTCGCCGGATAAAACGGTCTGCTGGGAAAGCCCGGACTTTTCGGTCAAAAGACCCACGTCCCCCATGTATAGCTTAAAAGCAGACAAGTCTGCATATACGGAGATGGGCTCAAAAGCCTGGCTGATGCGCTGACATTTCAGCACTACCCCTGCCAGATACAGCCATTCGATGGAGGCACCGAACAGGGAGGCGCTGCCGCCTTTTTGTACGACCTTGTACTGGAACTTGCGGTTGTCCTTTGCCAACTGCGCCGGAATGGAATTGTAACAGGCGCGGATCTTCACACTGTCGGCGTTACTGGCATATTTGGCCATGTCTGCAATGTAGTTATCCAATATTTCACTCTGCACCAGAGAAACGTCCAAAAAGCTGCCGCTTCTGAGGAAGGCGTTGATGCTGGCGGGCATACCGCCGATCAGCAGGTACTCACGGTACAGTTCAGTCGCCTCCGCATGGAGCGCGTCAGGCAGGGCAGCCATCGTTTCAAAGGCGGAACGTATTTCAGAAGCGAGGAACTCCTTGCCGCGAGCCCATAGGTATTCCTCAAAATCCAGAGGATACATGGTGATCGTTTCGACCTTTCCCACAGGGAAAGAATAGTGCTGTCTGTTGATGGCAACGCCTAATAGGCTGCCCGCCGCTGCAATGTGAAATTCCGGAGTTTCCTCACAAAAATATTTCAGCGATGTCAGCGCACGTTCACAGGACTGAATCTCATCAAAGAAGATAAGCGTTTCTCCTGCGATAATGCGTTCGCCGGTGGAGGCTTCCAGATAGCGCAGCAGACGTTCAGGGGCAATATTATCGTTGAAGTAGGAGGCGATGGTCAGGTTTGTCTCCAAGTTGACATAGACCACGTTCTTGAATTGTTCCTCGCCGAATTTGCGAAGGATATATGTTTTGCCCACCTGTCTGGCCCCGTTGACCAATAAGGGCTGACGCTCAAAGGATTTGTTTTTCCACGCCATAAGCTGCGCTTCGACTTTACGTTTCATGCGGATCACCTCATTGACAGTTTAGCTTTTGCAGAACGTTAAGTCAAGAAAAATATGTAGAAACACGATTTTTCCTCACTTAAAAATAGAACGACAGTGAAGTACAAGGGCCGAAAGGCTCTTTTTTTGTTGCACGAAAAGGAGGTATGCTTTTGAAAACCATCGCATTGGCAAATCAAAAGGGCGGCGTGGGAAAAACCACCACAGCCGCCAGTTTGGGTGTCGGTCTTGCCCAGCAGGGCAAGAAAGTTCTGTTGGTAGACGCCGACGCTCAGGGGAATCTTACCCAAATGCTGGGCTGGCGGCAGCCGGACGAGCTTTCCCCCACGCTGGCCGACCTGATGACCAAGACCGTCAACGAGGAATCCATCTCGCCCGGCGAGGGTATCCTGCACCATGCGTCCGGCGTCGATCTTGTCCCCGCCAATATCGAACTGTCGGGACTGGAGGTGACGCTGGTGAACGTCATGAGCCGTGAAACGGTGCTGCGGCAGTATCTGTCCGGATTGGCACCGGCCTACGACTACGCCATCATCGACTGTATGCCCTCGCTGGGAATGCTGACCATCAACGCACTGACCGCGGCAGACAGCGTTATCATTCCGGTGCAGGGGCAGTATCTGGCCGCCAAGGGGCTGGAGCAGCTTATGCGTACCATCGCCCGCGTCAAGCGGCAGATCAATCCCCACCTGACGGTGGACGGTATCCTGCTGACCATGATGGACAGCCGTACCACGCTGGCCAGGGAAGTCAGTGAGCAGCTACGCAGGAACTATGGTAGCCGTGTGTTCAGCAGCGAGATACCCCGCTCCATCCGCGTGGCGGAGATCAGCGCCACGGGAACCAGCATCTATGAGCATGATCCAGACGGGAAAGCGGCGCAGGCATATGCCGCGCTGACGAAGGAGGTGTTGCAGCTTGGCCCGCAAATTAAACGGCATCGAACTGGTCAAGTACGATGATTTATTCAAGACGGACGCGGAGCGGGAAGCCGACCAGCAGGAGCGGGTGCAGATCGTGCCTGCGGAGCAGGTGTTCCCCTATGCGCGGCAGCCGTACTCCGTAGACCGGCCCAGCGCCGATCTGGTGCGGCTGATGGACAGCATTGAGCGCACCGGCATTGCCGAGCCGCTGAT
>CAKTZN010000108.1 GCA_934635545.1 uncultured Oscillospiraceae bacterium
TAATTGACCGCCACCTCGATGAGCAGCAGCTCGTTGAGATGGCGGCCTTTTATACGTGGCTAGGTTTTACGCTTACGAGAGGGCGGCATTGCCGTCCTCTCTTTTTTCGTTCACATAAGCCTGTGACGCAGCGCTGGCTCAGCCCGTTTTGGCGCTGTCGATGCCGCTGCTGCCCGTCAGGATCGCGTACAGCAACTGCACGTCTATGATATCAACGCCACCCGTCTCGTTCACATTAGCGACTGCCATCACATAGTCGTCTGTCACCTCAGTGATCTCGCTGACACACTCGTACAGCAACTGCAGGTCGTACACGTCGACCGTGCCGTCCAGGTTCATGTCGCCCCGCACGGCAAGCTTGAAGTTCTCCATGCCGGTGATGGTGCCGTCGGTGACCGTCACCTCCACGCTGCGGGTCACATAGTCCTCTGCCGCCACAGTCAGCGTGTAAACGCCGTCCGCCACCGCATTGAAGCAATACTTGCCGTTATACGACACAGTCTTATACTTAACCGTGTTACCCTGGCTCAGCGTCAGGATCGCCCCGTTCACGTCAAATTCTTTGCTGACGCTCTTGCCGGATACAGGCGTATTATCCTGTCGAATCTCCACAGTACCCGTTGCACCCACTGTAGACAGGGTCAGGCCCTCCAGCTCTGCCACATTCACAACCAAGGCATCGCTCTCGTTGTCCGCGCAATACAGTGCCTCCAGCTTTTCGCACTTGCTGGCATCCAGGTTCGTCAGCTTATTCCGGCTGCAATCCAGACTCGCCAGTGCCGGACCGGCCGCCTCATCCGCATAAGTCGCGGGAGAGAAGAACGCCGCGATGCGGGAGAACACGCTGGTCTCCACACCTGTACCCGGCAGATACAGCACGGTCAGCTTGTTTCCGGCGCAGTTCAGATACTGCAGCTTCATATGCTTGCTGACATCCAGCTCGGTCAACTGGTTCTCTTCGCAATACAGATATACCAGATCCAGATTGTTGCTGAGATCCAGCTCCGTCAATTTATTGCTGTCGCAGCCCAGATACATCAGCTTCGTATTCTTGGAAATATCCAGCGTGGAAAGGCCGCTCTTCTCGCAGTACAGCTCCAGCAGTTCGGTATTCTTGCTGACATCCAGCGTACCCAGCGGATTATCTCCAGATGCAAAGTAATCCAGTTTGAGATTCCGGCTCACATCCAGTGCGGTCAGTTGGTTGGTGTAGCAGACCAAATATACCAACGCAGGATTGCTGCTGACGTCCAAGGCGGTCAGTCGATTCTCCTCGCACATCAGATACTCCAGCTTTGTATTCTTGCTGACGTCCAACGCCGTCAATCGGTTGTCAAAGCAGCGAAGATCCGTCAGTTCAAGGTTCTGGCTCACATCCAGTGTTTCCAAAAGATTCTCGCAGCAGATCAGGCAATCCAGTTTGGGGCAGCCGGAAACATCCAAGGCGGTCATCTGGTTCCCATAGCAATTCAGGGTATGCAGGTTGGGATGGCTGATCGTCAACTCCGTCAACTGGTTATTAGAGCACTCCAGCGTTTCCAGATTGGGGAACAGCTCAATACCCTTCAGATTCTTGATACCCCGGTTCGAGCAGTCGATATAAGTAACACACTCCACAACCACGCAGTCATCCGTACCAAATGTTTCATTCAGATAACTACGGAACTTTTCATCGGGAAAATTCGTAGCATTCAACTCCACGCTGGTTCCTTCTATTACCTTGACAGGCAGTGCCGCTGTACAGCCTCCCATATACACTGTCAACTCATATACATCACCGACCTCGTGGTAGTCTCCATCTTCTGTCCAGCTAAACCGGAAGCCACCCATAGCCTCTTGTAAATCCCAAGGATTTCCGATAATATAACTCTTTCCGAACTTCGCTTCGCCGGCAGTGGTCAACGTCACCTTCAGCTCCACATCCGCGTCAAAAAAGTCATTATTTGCGCCGTAATAGTCTTCCAGATACTCACGGTTATAGAGTTCAATATTACTCACCAGTGGCCCGGACAATGTAACCGGAACAGTGCAGGAAACCTTTCCGAAGTACACAGTAAAGCTATGACCCGTTTCTCCACTCTTCCACGGATTTTCACACTGAGTATCATATGCATCGTCATCTTCTGTCGGTTGCCTATCATTATAGCCCAACCGATCATAGATTTCGGCACCTGTACCCTCGATTACATTACCATCATTCAGCGTCGCCCGGAATTTGACTCGTCCATCTTCAATAGCGTTCGACAAATAATAGACATCGATTTCGTTTCCATTGTCGTCGCAATCATCACGGCTATCTGCTCCGGTTACTAATTCGACCGTATCACCTATAAGTTGAACTGACTTGATTCTTGTTTCCTGGACCAGCTTCACCAACACATTCAAGGTCAGTGTACTATCACTATCTTCTCCGTTATGTATTGTTACAGGACACTCATACACGCCATCGTCGCGCAGCTTCCAGCCATCCTCGGCAGGATTACTGCTGGTAGCATATGCATTATAGAACCAGTCCTTAAGTTTACGCCACGACAGTGTCAGTGTATCATCTTCGATAGCATAATACTGCTTGGTCTCTTCTGTCAACGTCACGGTCACTTCGGGATTGCACACATCTAACGGACTGTAATAAAATGCGCCATTGTAGCAGAACGAGTCATCTATTCCTTCGGTCAGTTCGAGAACTTCATTTGGGTTTGCCAGTTCGATAGACGTAAAGTTCTTTTTCGGCAAGTCAGAATAAGGCGCGCCGGCTATTATAACCGGAACCTGGCAACTGGCGTCGCCCAGCGTCAGCGTAAAGTAGTACGGACCGCCGCCAATTTCCCATGGCGTAGTTTGGTCGCTGTCTTCTTTCATAGAAATGCCAAATGTGTCTGTAATCTCCTGCCACGTCCCCGTAAAGGTGGTGCTATCCAGTCCATACTTGGTCTTTCCAGTTTCAGTCAGCGCCACGATATATTTCGGGTCGTCAACGATCATCAGCGAATAGCGTATACTTCCATCTTCCTGTTCGAAGCCAACGCCCTCTGTAAGCTGCACGGGTTCAGTACCGGCGTACTCTAGTCCGGCAAAGGAGCTTTCATCAGAGATATTGACCTTTACTACGCAACCCACATTTTCACAGCCGACCCACATGGAATATGTATTGCCTGCTACAAAATTGCAGGCGTTGTCGTAGGAGCTCGAAGAAAACCACGCCATACAATTTCGTTCGATTTCTGCAAGCGTCCCTGTAACCGATGTTCCGTCAGTCAACTGCGCCTCAAAAAGTGCCTTGCTGTTGTCTAGCGCATAATACCATTTCCCATCATAAGAAAAACCATCTTCATTTTTCACCAGCGTAATAGGATCGCTGCCCAAGTATTTCAAGGATTGGTAGGGGTTTTCAATGATCTTCAGCGCTACGGTGCACTTTGCATTATCGTAGGTGCTTACTGTGACCGTATACGTATCGCCGGCTTTCCAGTCTGCGTCGTTGCTATTGTGGTCGCCTTCGCTGATCAGAGCGTATCCCTCCATGCGCATCGCAAGCTCATGGCCGGACATTATCTCGGTCTTTTCAACGCCGCCCTCATTATAAGTAACGTTATATTCAAGCTGGCTCATAATGTAGGGATTACGCTTTACCGTTACCGTATTGGAATCGGACCAATAGACGCTTTTATCCGCTCCCTCTCTCAACTTCACCGGCTGCTCTCCCGCATACTCGATGCTTTTGACCTCAATTCCTCCTGTACTGGCCAGCGCCGTTACCGGCACCAGCGTCAGCAGCATCATGACGCAGAGAAACAGGCTCAACAGTCTCTTTTTCACGTTTACGCTCTCCTTTCATTCATCGCGCCTCTCCCGGCAAGGGAACCAATTTGTTGTCCGCACAGCGGACAACAAAAAACGGATATCCGTTTTGGCTTTGCCGGAATTTCGCCTCTCCCCAACATTTTATCACCCGATATGGCACGATGCAAGCAGAAAACATACAGCATATTGTACGATTCAGGCCATTCACTTTTGCCATTTCCCACAAACTGAAAAAAGCGGCAGTAGCGTCTCCGCTGCTGCCGCTCTGTCGTTTTCACGCGCTCACAGTTCTTCGTCTGTGATCTCGCCCTTGCAGACGATATTGGTGGGGCCGGTCAGGTACAGGTTCGTTACCCGATCCCCCTCCCGTTCCACGTCCACCACCAGTTGTCCGCCGGTCATATCCACCTTCACCTGATGGCCGGAGACCTTCCCCAGCAGGGTCAGCACCGTCACCACGGAGCCGGTGCCCGTGCCGCAGGCATAGGTGAAGTCCTCCACGCCCCGCTCATAGGTGCGCTCATAGACGTGATCCGGGCCGATGATCTCATAGAAGTTCACATTGGCCCCTTTGGGGAAGTCCGGGTAGTACCGCAGCTTGCGTCCCAGCTCGAACAGCCGCTGCCGGTCGAAGTCCTTCAGGCCCCGCACCGGCACCGCCGCGTGGGGGATACCGGGATTCCCCAGCTCCACATAGGCGCAGTCCCACACGGTGCCGTCCACCTCTGCCCTGCCGTCCAGCCGCAGGTTGCAGGGATCGTTCAGCCGGATGCGGTACAGCCGCTCATTGACCCGCCAGCCGGTCACCAGGCCCGCCGTGGTCTCCACCCGCTGCACCTCGCCCGCCAGGCCGTTTTCGTAGCCATACCGGCAGATGCACCGTGCGCCGTTGCCGCACATCTCGCCCATGGAGCCGTCGGAGTTGAAGAACAGCATCCGGTAGTCGCCGCCGCAGGTGGGCTTCTCCACCACCATCAGGCCGTCCGCGCCGATGGACAGGTGCCGTTCGCACAGCGTCCGGGCGATCCGGGGCCACTGCTCCGCGCCGATGGCGCCCTCCCGGTTGTCGATGACGATAAAGTCGTTGCCCGCGCCGTTCATTTTCCAGAATTTCATACCGCTGCGCTCCTTCCGCGTTTTTACTTATATTATATGTAGCCGCGGTGGGTTTGTCAATTTCGCCGTGCCGCTCCAATATTCACCTTTTGTTTACAAATGGGACATACTATCGCCTTGCCGTTCGTCAACACGGATGCTATAATACGGACAATACTTCACGGAATGTTTACGCCGGTATACCTTATGAAAAAGAATGAACTGACAATCACACAGCAGAAACGGCTGGGCATCGCCGCGCTGATCATCGCCATCGCGGTCATGGGCCTGCTGGTCTGGCTGGTTGGCGTGCCGCTGGTGCGCTTTGCCTCCCAGCCGGAGCACTTCCGGACGTGGGTCAACTCCCACGGCTTCGGCGGGCGTCTGGCCTATATGGGCATGGTGATCCTCCAGGTGGTGGTGGCCCTCATCCCCGGTGAGCCCTTCGAGATCGCGGCGGGCTACGCCTTCGGCGCGGTGGAGGGTACGCTGCTGTGTCTGGCGGCCTCCGCGCTGGGCAGCGTGTGCGTGTTCCTGCTGGTGCGCCGGTTCGGCCACCGGCTGGCGGAGGTGTTCTTCTCCGAGGAGAAGCTCCGCTCCATCCGCTTCCTGCAGACCACCCGGCGGCGGGATCTGCTGTTCCTCATCATCTTTATGCTGCCCGGCACCCCCAAGGATCTTCTCTGCTACTTCGCGGGCCTGACCACCATCCGCTTCCCCGTCTGGCTGCTGATCTGCTCTCTGGGCCGCCTGCCCTCCATCGTCACCTCCACCATCGGCGGCGACGCGCTGGGCACCAAAAACTACTGGGGCGCCGTGCTGGTTTTTCTCGTCACTTTAGCCATCAGCGCCGCCGGATTGCTGTTCTACGACCGTCTCTGCGCCCGTAAACAGCGGGAAAAGGAGGCTGCCGCCCCCTCTGATGCCCAGGAGAGCTCCGGCGAAGAGCCGCCCCGCGCCTGACGCAAAACCGTGTGGAAGAAATTTCCACGCGGTTTTCATGCTTTACATTGTTAAATTTCTAGCGAATTCCCTCACATTTTGCGGATTTTCCGCACTTTTTCCTCCAAAAACTGGAAGTTGGGCGAAATCACCTCAAATTCAGTCATTTTTTTGTAAAGTTTACCAAAAAGAAAAAACTTTCAAAATTTTGTGGCTTTTGACCAAAACCTACTGTTTACTTTAACACAGAAATGTGCTTTAATGGTAAGGGTACAAATTAGAGGTATCTAAAGCCGGGTGCCGTCACAGGCAGCCGGGAAATTTGAGGAGGAAAATTTCATGGTACAGTTTGCAAGTAGAATGGACCTGCTGAAGGGCTCCGAGATCCGT
>CAKTZN010000109.1 GCA_934635545.1 uncultured Oscillospiraceae bacterium
GGACTCCCACTGCGGGGCCTTCGCCGTCATCGGTATGGTGCTGCTGGCGCTGAGCCAGTGGAGCGTGGCCATGGCGGTGGAGGCGATCCCTCTGCTGCCGCTGCTGGTGATCCCGGTGGCGTCCCGCGCCTGTGCGGCGCTGGCGGTGCTGACGCTGCGGCCCATGACCACCAGCCAGTATGCCGCCATGGCGGGCAGAAAGACCCCCTATGTGGCCTTTGCCGCAGTTGTGATGGCCGCGGCGGCCATTGTACCGCTGGCACTGTGGGGCAGCTTCGCCCCGCTGGCGGCGGCGGTAGGTTACTGGCTGGCGGTATGGTACGCCGACCGCCAGTTGGGCGGCATGTCCGGCGACGTATCGGGCTTCGCCCTGACGCTGGGCGAGCTGTGCGGCCTTGCAGTATTGACTTTGGTGAGGTGACGAATATGGAATTGGTGATCGGCGGCGCGTTCCAGGGGAAGCTGACCTGGGCGCTGGCGCATTACGGCCTGACCATGGCCGACGTATGCGATCTGGCGGCGGGCGACCCGGTGCCGGGCAAGAAGTGCTATTGGCATCTGGAGGCTCTGACCCGCCGCTGCGACGATGTGGAACAGTATCTGCCCCTCTTTGCGGACGCAGTGGTCATCACCCGGGAGGTGGGCGGCGGTATCGTCCCCATGGACGGAGCGGAACGGGCCTGGCGGGAGGTACACGGCACGCTGGTGCAGCGCCTGGCTCGGGACGCGGCACATGTGACCCGCGTTCTATGCGGATTGACGGAGGAATTGAAATGAAACTGACACTGATACGCCACGGGCAGACCCAGGGCAGCCTCAACGACCTGTACTACGGCGCGGCGGATATCCCGGTACTGCCGGAATCCCTGGCGGAGCTCCACGAAAACGCCGCCCGCTATCCCACCGCCCCGCGGTATTTTACCAGCGGCATGCTGCGGACGGAGCAGACCTTCCGGGCCATCTACGGTGATACGTCCCACACGGCCCTGCCGGGCCTGCGGGAGATGGACTTCGGCGATTTCGAGATGCGCAGCTATGAGCAGATGAAGGACGATCCCGCCTTCCAGCACTGGATGACCGACAGCGAGCATCTCCCCTGCCCCAACGGCGAGAGCGCGCCCCAGACCACGGCGCGGAACCTGAAGGCCATGGAGACGGTGCTGGCGGAGGACAGCGACGCGGTGTGCGTCATCCACGGCGGCGTCATCGCCGGGTTCATGATGACCTGGTTCGGCGGACTGCGGGTGGACTGGTACCGCAAGGCTGGCACCGGTTATCAGGTGATCTTTGAAAACGGCGCGCCCGTCAAATGGGTGCGTGTGCCGGAGGATTTATGATGGACATTTCCGCCCTGCTGAACGTGGAAAAGGGCGTCACCGCTCTCATCGGCGGCGGCGGCAAGACCACGCTGATGTATACCCTGGCGGAGGAACTGCGCCAGCGGGGTACGGTGATCGTCACCACCTCTACCCATATCCAGAGGCCGGAGCAGTACCCTGTGCTGACGGCGGCGGACGGTGCCGCCGTGGCCGCCGCGCTGGCGGAGCATGGCGCGGTATGCGTGGCGAGCGAAAGCCCAGAGGGTAAGCTGTGCGTCCCGGCGCTGCCCTTTGAGACGCTGGCGGCGCTGGCGGATTTCGTGCTGGTGGAGGCTGATGGCTCCAAGCGCCTGCCCCTGAAGGCCCATGCCCCCCACGAGCCGGTGATCCCGCCCAATACCCGCCAGACCGTCTATGTGGTGGGCGCCGACGGCTTTGGCCATCCTATCCGCGAGATCTGTCACCGCCCCGAGCGGTACGCCGCCCTGTGCGGCGCACCGGAGGACGACATCGTCACCCCGGCGCTGGAGGCAAAGGTGCTCCACGCGGAGGGCTATGATACAGGTTGGGTGTACATCAACAAGGTGGAGACACCGGAGGACTGGCGCAATGCCGAAGCCCTGGCCGCCCTGCTGCCCGGCAAAGCCATGGCGGGCAGCCTGTGGAAAAAGAGGTATCGGGTCCTGTAAACGAAGAAAAGGCCGTATGATCACGGCCTTTTTCCCATTCTGCGGCAAAATCCCGCAATGCGGAACGCTGTTCTATTGCGCAGAGAAGCACAACGCGGTACAATAAGACCGAAAAACGATCTCGGGAGGGCGGCTATGTTTCAGTGGAACGAGGAGAAGCTCCGCTTCATGGAGGACGCCGCCGCGTGGGGTGATTTTCACGCCCGGCTGGCGGCGGAATTGGCCCCCTTCCTGCCCAGAGACGGCCACATCTGCGACGCGGGCTGCGGCACGGGGCATCTGTCCCTGGCGCTGTCGCCCTATGTCAGGCAGGTGACGGCGGTGGATATCAGCGGCCAGGCGCTGGAGCTGCTGGCGGAAAACTGCCGGAAGCGGCACATGACCAACATCGCCATCCGCCGGGGCGACATTGCGCAATTACCGCCGGAGGAGCCCTATGACGCCATGGTGTTCTGCTTCTTCGGCCATATCCAGGAGATCTTAGCCATCTCGGCGGCCCAGTGCCGGGGTACGGTGCTGGCCATCATGCGCAGCGACGCCGCCCACCGGTTTTCCGCCGCGCAGCCTGTCATCCGCTGCGGCGGTTATCTCTGTGGCCGGGAGGAGCTGGAAAGGCGGGGCATCCCCTTTTCCGCGGCGGAGCGGGAGCTGCCTATGGGACAGCCCTTCCGCACCCTGGAGGATGCCCGGCGGTTTTTCGAGCTGTATCGCCAGCCGGACGATACCACGCCCATTACGGACGAGCTTCTGCAGGCGCGGCTGACGGCCACGGGTCGGGCGGATTTTCCCCTCTATCTGCCCCAGAGCCGCCGCTTCGGCCTGCTGCGGTGGCATGTGGGCGCGATGCCGGAGAGCCCCACGGGATCAACTGATGAAAAGGAGCAACATTTATGAACGGTATTTTTACGACCCTGCTCTATCAAATGGAGAAGCATCACGACACGGTGCTGTGTACCATCATCGCCGATAACGGCTCTACGCCGCGAGGCTGCGGCGCCCAGATGCTGGTGGGCGAAAGGGGTCTGCTGTGCGGCACCATCGGCGGCGGCGCGGTAGAGGGCCAAAGCATCGAACTGGGCAAAAAGCTCCTTCGGGAGTGCCGCAGCACTGTCCATGAGTACAGACTGCACCACAACGATACCGAGGATATCGGCATGGTCTGCGGCGGCGACGTGACGGTGCACCTGCAATTCATCGCCGCCGATGACCCGGTCTGGCAGAAGCTGGCGGGCGATGTACTGCACCGCATCGCCCTGCGGCAGCCGGGCTGGCTGGTGCTGGCGCTGGACGGCGGTACGCCCGCGCTGCGGGACAATGCCGAAGCCGACAGCGCCCATGCCGTCCTGCCCCTGCCCATCGGTGAGCGGGCCATCCTGTTCGGCGCGGGCCATTGTTCGCTGGCCCTGTGCCCGCTGCTGACCACGGTTGGCTTCCGTGTGACGGTGGTGGACGACCGGCCGGAGCTGGTGACCAAAGAGCGCTTTCCCACCGCCGACGCGGTGGTGTGCTGCGACCTTGACCATCTGGCCGACACCGTGCCCGTGGGCAGCGAGGACTATGTGGTGGTGATGACCAATGGCCACAGCCACGACTTCGCCGTGCAGGAACAGGTGCTGCGGGGACAGTACGCCTATATCGGCGTCATCGGCTCCCGCGCCAAGACCGCCAGCGTCAACCAGCGTCTCCGCGAGGCCGGCATCAGTGAGACGGCCATCGCCACTGTCCACACCCCCATCGGCACTGCCATCAAGGCGGTGACGCCGGAGGAAATCGCCGTGTCCATCGCCGGTGAGATGATCTGCGTGCGGGCCACCCGGCGGGAGAGCGCCGGGATAAAGCTCCGCGGCTGCCCCATGCACTGAGCTGGCAGCGGAGAGCACAAGAGGTAAAAAAGAGACACATGGTCTATGCCATGTGTCTCTTTTTTACTGTACCATATGCACGCCCTCGATCCGCTGGATCTCCGTGCGGATATCCTCCAGCAGCAGTTGGGCTGCCTCGCTGAGAGCCTCGCCCCGGCGGGTCATCAGATAGGACACCCGGTCAGGCGCCGGGTCGGTCAGATGGCAGATCCGGGCCCGGCCCGTCTGGGCCAGGGCGCGGGCGGCGGCCAGCGGCACGATGGCCCACATCATCTCGTTGCCCAGAAAGGTGTCCACCGCCTGCATGGAGTCGGCGTACAGCAGCGGCGTGGCCGTCAGGCCGAACCAGTGATCCCGCCAGTCCTGTACGGCCTTGCGCCAGGACACCACGATCTCGTTGTTGGGATCCAGCTCCTTGGGGGAGATCACGTCGCCATAGGGGCTGTCCGGTGAGCAGGCCACCACCGTCTCCTCGCTGCACAGGGGTGTCAGCTCCAACTGGGGATGGTAGAAGCTGTCGCCGTCCATCAGCGCCATCTCCAGTTCACGGCGGGCCACCGGCTGTGCGCCGTCATAGCCGGTGCCCGGCAGCGTCTGTACCCACAGTGCCACCGGCAGCTTCCGGTGGAGAAACCGGCGATAGGCCGCCGGAAGGATGTACTGGTTGGTGGAGAACACCGCGCCGATGCGGAGGTATTCCCGTGTGGCGGTCTCCGCCACGCCCTTCGTCTCCTCCAGCAGGGACTGCCAGCGATAGGCCAGGGGCAGGAATCGCTGGCCCGCCTCGGTCAGCTCGATGTGGCGGATGCCCTTGCCCCGGTGAAAGAGCTGCGCGCCCACCTCGGCCTCCAAAGCCTGGATGCGGTTGGTCAGCGTGGGCTGGGTGATGAACAGCGCCTCGGCCGCCGCCGTCAGCGTGCCGTGCTCCAGCACCGCCCAGAAGGTCTCCATATCGGTGTTGTTCATGGCGTCTCCTCCCCGAATAAATATAAATTTCACCTATATTATATGTGGGTTTTATCCGTTTTACAAGAGCCAATTTGTGTGATATTGTATAGCCACAACAGAGGAATGATACCGATTCCCCTGAAAAACAGGATAAACCGCCATTTATATCCTACTTAAATTGCTTTCTTTTCTTTCTTATTTTCTCTCTTTGTTCCTGCATCCCTGTAAAGAAAAGGCCGGACGGAAGTCCGGCCTTTTCTTTTTGTCAAGCGAAAAAAGAAGGGCGGCCTGGGCCGCCCTTCTTAAATATATCAATTACGCCTGGGTCTCGATGATGCCGTAGCCGCCGTTGTTGCGGCGATAGACCACCGAGACAGTGTCGTCCGCCACATTGCGGAAGACATAGAAGGAATGATCCAGCAGGTTCATCTGCAGGATAGCCTCGTCGATGGTCATGGGCTTGACGGTGAAGCGCTTGGTACGCACCACATGGAACTCGTCTTCCTCTTCCACATGGAACTCAGGCAGCTCCGGCTCCATGACCTCCGGCCGCAGGTTCTTGGCCAGGCGGGTCTTGTTCTTGCGGATGCGGCGCTCGATGAAACTGACGGTTCCGTCGATGGCGCCCCGCATATCACCGTCGGGATCCTCGGCCTGGGCACGGAACAGGGTGCCGTTGGCGGCGCGGATGGTCAGCTCCACGGTGCAGCGGTTTTTCTTTTCCACGGCAAAGGTCACAAATGCGTCCGCTTCCTCCGCGAAGTACCGGTCGAGCTTACTGATCTTCTTCTCGGCGTACTCCTTAATGGAGTCGTTCAGCGCGATCTTCTTGCAGGCGAATGTGAACTTCATATTGGTTGCTCCTTTCTTGGGGTACGGAACAAAGGGTCGGGGAGGGATTTCCCCTTATCCTTGTCCGCATTATAGCACATTGCCCTGCATTTGAAAAGAGCATCACAGTAATTTTATGGAAAGTTCACAAAAGTGCAACAATTTTTGTGCGTTTCGACGAGGCGTGCCAAAAATCGCGGAAAAGCGGCAAAACCTCCTATGGACAAGACAGGGGCCGAAGGTGTACCATAATATCCGGAAGCTTTCCAATATCCCACCCGCTTGAGCCGCGCCCTGGTGCAGGACGCGGCCCCTTTTTATGCCTTGGAGCGTGTGGCGCCGACAACCTTGATCAGCTTTGCTGCTTGCACCTGATATCAGAGATAAAAAGAACCGCCCGGGTGAGCGGTTCTTTTTATTCTAATCGAAAGATTTACATGATCTTCTCGCCGGCGGCTTCCTTGGCGGCGATCTCCTTCATGGCGTCCTTGTGAGACAGGTTCCAGCGGC
>CAKTZN010000110.1 GCA_934635545.1 uncultured Oscillospiraceae bacterium
TACAGGATCAGGAACAGCGCGCCGCCGGATGCACCCATCTTATTGGGGAAGCCCCAGATGTTGCCCAGACCGACCGCCGAACCGACAGCAGCCATCAGGAATCCAAAATTGGATCCAAAGCCTTTTCTTTCTTCCATTGTTTTCTCTCCTTATTTTTATTCGCCTCCCTATTGGGAAGCGTGAGCCGCGCCCGGGACAGCGTCCCCGATGCGGCCGCCCGAAAAGCGCGGGGCGCTTATCAGGTTATTAAAAAGTATACAGGATTTCCCTCTTTGCCGCAATTAGGAATATTTATAAAAATTTAACGTCATAATCTACTATTTTAACAATTTGTTAACGGCTGTTTATGCTGTCTTAACAGCATTTTTAATACGTGTTTCTCCGCAAAAAGAATGTGATTTCAGCGTATATCGTCACTTATTTCCTTCCGATTTTGCTTTTTCTCCGCGGGAAATAGTTTCGCTTCGTGTTAAGTTCTTAACAAATGTATGTTAAGATTCCGTTAATCATAGAGAGGTGTGGCAGCGGCCTCAGGTGTCACACCCGCCAATTTTGCCGCGTCTTTACTTGACAAATCCGCAGATCGCGCTATAATTTGAAATTGGTTTTCATTTTCAAATTGGAGGTGAACCACATGTCCGTTACCTATATGACCCGGCAGCAGCGGGCGGTGCTGGAGGGCGTCAAGACCAGTCCCGAGGGCTGCGCCACCGCCGCCGAGCTGACGGAACAGCTCCACGCCCAGGGCCAGACCATCGGCCTGACCACCGTGTACCGGCAGTTGGAGCGCCTGGCCCAGCAGGGCCTCGTCCACAAGGCCGTCACCGATCAGGGCGCCTACTATCAGTACTGCGGCCACGACGAGGGCAACTGCTTTTTGCTGAAATGCGAAAAATGCGGCGCCATCCGCCACCTGGACTGCGCCCACCTGGGGGAGCTGTACCAGCATCTGGAGAAGGAGCACCACTTCCGCATCGATCCCCGCCGCACGCTGTTTTACGGTCTTTGCGACGCGTGCAGCAAGGAGGAGACGCCATGAAGCGGCTTTTCGCGCTGCTGCTGGCCGCGGCGCTGGCAATGGGGCTGTGCGGCTGCGGGCCCCGGGCAAAGGCCGACGACGGCAGATTGCAGGTGGTGTGCACCGTGTTCCCCTATTACGACTTTGCCCGGCAGATCGGCGGCGACGACGTGGACGTGACGCTGCTGGTGGCCGCCGGGAAGGAGACCCACAGCTTCGAACCCACGCCCCTGGACGTGATCACCCTGTCGGAGGCCGACGTGTTCCTCTATAACGGCGGCGAGAGCGAGGCATGGGTGGACGACATCCTGTCCGCCGCCGGAGAGAACATCGCCGTGACGCTGCCGCTGATGCCCCAGGTGTCGGCGCTGGCGGAGGAGTGGGCCGAGGGCATGGAGGGCACTCACGACGACCACGACGACCACGACGACCACGATGACCATGACGGCCACGGCCATGACAGCGACGACATCGAATATGACGAGCACGTGTGGACGTCCCCGGTGCTGGCCAAGACACTGTGCCAGGCCATCTGCGACGCCCTGTGCCAAGCCGACCCGGAGCACCGGGACGGCTATCAGGCCCGGCTGGCGGACTATCTGGCGCAACTGGACGACCTGGACGAAGCCTTCCGGGATGTGGTGGCCGCCGGACAGCGGCGGCTGCTGGTGTTCGGCGACCGGTTCCCCCTGCTGTATTTCTGTAAGGAGTACGGCCTGGACTACCGCGCCGCCTTCCACGGCTGCGCCAGCGACACCGAGCCGTCTCTCGCCACGCTGAAATACCTCATCGACAAGGTGGAGGACGAGAATATCCCCGTGGTATATACCATTGAATTGAGCAGCCAGAAGGTGGCCCAGGCCATTGCCGAGACCACCGGCGCGAGGGTGCTGACCTTCCAGTCCTGCCAGACCGTATCCCGGCAGGACATGGAGGCGGGCGCTACCTATCTCAGCCTCATGGAGCGGAACGTAGAGGCGTTGAAGGAGGGACTGTCCTGATGGAGGAGAAAAAAACATTGATCGACTGCCGGGACGTGGCCCTGGGCTATGAGGGCAAGGCTCTCAGCCGCCACCTGTCCTTTCAGGTACACAGCGGCGACTATCTGTGCATCGTGGGCGAGAACGGCACCGGCAAATCCACACTTCTGAAGGTGCTGCTGGGCCTTCTGAAGCCCATGGAGGGCCAGGTGGTCATGGACAGAACGCTGAAGGCAGGGGCCATCGGCTATCTGCCCCAGCAGACCCGTGCCCAGCGGGACTTCCCCGCCACGGTGTATGAGGTGGTGCTGTCGGGCTTTCTCAGCGCCCGGAAGGGCCGGTTTTTCTACACCGCCGCCGAGAAGTCCAAGGCACTGATGAACATGGGCAAGCTGGGCGTGCTGGAGCTGAAGGACCGCTGCTACCGTGAGCTGTCCGGCGGACAGCAGCAGCGGGTACTGCTGTCCCGGGCCCTGTGCGCCGCCGGTGAGCTGCTGATCCTGGACGAGCCGGTGACGGGCCTTGACCCGGAGGCTGCCCACGATATGTACCGCACCCTCTCCTATCTGAACCGCACCGAGGGCATCGCCATCGTCATGGTGACCCATGACCTGCAGAACGCCCTGAAATACGCCACCCACATTCTCCACGCGGGGCATAAGGGCTGGTTCTTCGGCACGGCGGCAGAGTTCGCCGCCTCGCCCTACGGCAAAAAGCTGGGAGGTGACGGGGAATGAGCCTGCTGCTGGAAATGTTCACCTACCCTTTCATCCTGCGGGCCTTTGTGGTGGGCATCCTGGTGTCGCTGTGCGCGGCGCTGCTGGGCGTGCCGCTGGTGCTGAAGCGGTACTCCATGATCGGCGACGGACTGAGCCATGTGTCCTTCGGCGCGCTGGCGGTGGCGGTGGCCTGCGGCTGGGCGCCCCTGCCGGTGTCCATCCCGGTGGTGATCATCGCGGCGCTGTGCCTGCTGCGGATGACCGAGCGCAGCCGTATGGGCGCTGATGCCGCCATCGCGGTGACCTCCGCCTCCTCGCTGGCGGTGGGCGTCATCGTCACGTCGCTGACCACCGGCATGACCACCGATGTGGACAGCTACATGTTCGGCTCCATTCTGGCCATGGACCGCGCCGACGTGGCCCTGAGCGTGGGGCTGAGCATCGCGGTGCTGGCGCTGTTCGTGCTGTTCTATCACCGGCTGTTCGCCATCACCTTTGATGAGAGCTTCTCCCGGGCCACCGGCGTGAAGGTGGGGCTTTACAACACGCTTCTCAGCGTGCTGACGGCCCTGACCATCGTGCTGGGCATGCGGATGATGGGCGCCATGCTGATCTCCAGTCTGGTGATCTTCCCGGCCCTCAGCGCTATGCGGGTGCTGAAGAGCTTCCGGGGCGTGGTGATCTGCTCCGGATGCATCAGCGTGACCTCCTTCTGCGTGGGCCTGACGGCCTCGTACCTGCTGGGTACGCCGGTGGGCGCGTCGGTGGTGCTGGTGGATCTGGCGGTGTTCCTGGTCTGCTGCCTTATCGCAAAACTAAAAAAGGGATAAAGAGGACAGGAGACACGGCCCGCGGGCCGCGTCTCCTGTCCTCTTTATTATTGGTGTCATTCCACTTCCGCGTCGGGCATCTGCACGGCGGTGCCGCCGTCCAGACCGAAGTCGTCGGCCACGGTGGAGGTATCCCGCTTCAGCATGGTCTCCATGACCCGGATGTCGCTGTCGATATCCATGGCGGCGTCACGGTACAGGTCGTCCAACTGGTGCTCGAACCCGGCGATGATGTTGTCCATGGTCTCCTCAATGCGGCTCTTGGCCTGATCCAGATTCTGGCCGCTGACCCCCGCCTCCTCAAAGTCGGCGTAGCTGTCCAGCAGCTTCTGGGTGGTGGGCAGATAGTAGTTCAGGAAGGTGCTGGCCTTGTCCTTCTTGGCCGGCTGCTCCTGAATGACCTTGAATATCTGGCCGGTGACCGCCTCCAGCCGGTCGATCTTGGCGCTGAGCACCTCGTCGTCGATCCGGTCGTTGGCCCGGCGGATGGCCTGCAGCATGCCCTCATAGCCGTCGGCGCTCCGGGGTACTGCCGCAGCGGCGGCCTGTTGCTGCTGCGCCGCGCTCCGCTTGGCGGCGAAGTAGGCGTTGGCCGCGTCCTGAGAGCGGAACAGCATGTCGTTGCCCCGGTCCAGATAGGCGTCGGGGCCCCACATACCCTTCTCCACCATGGCCTCCAGATCCCGCTCGGCCTTGCTCTCCCCCACGTCGGCGGCCTTCATAAGATGGGCCAGGGGGATGGCGTCCCGTGTTCCGGCGCAGGCCAGGTACTTGGCATAGCGGCGCATCTTGCGGTTCATGACGGCGCCGCCGGCCAGCAGGGCAAGGCCGCCCGCCAGCAGGCCTGTGGGATAGAACAGCTCCCGCAGGAAACGCCACCACGCGTGGTAGTTGACGGCATAGCTCAGGTCATTGTAAACCACATTCATCATGGCCGCGACGCCCAGCACCGCCAGTGCGATGCCGATGAATTTCATCACCCTGGCCCCTCCCGCGGAGGGTTGGGGCGTCTGGGTGACCTTCTTGACGGCGCTCTGCTTCCGGGCCGTCTGCTGGGTCTGCGCCGTCTGACGGTTCTGCTGCTCCTGGGCCTTGGCCCGGATGTGGGCCGCCGTGGTAGAGGCCGCCCTTCTGATCCTCTGCGGGTTGTCGGCCAGCTTTTTGATCAGCAGGATCAGGCCCACCGGCCACGCCACCAGAAACATGATGCCGATCAGCAGCCATGCGCCGAAGTCGTTGTCGTTCTTGCCGCCGTTGGGCTGCCGCTGCGGTTGATAATCATCGTGATAGTCCATTATTTCTCCCCCTTGGGCTTCAGCTTCCGCTTGTTCCCCTTTTCGTCCACGATCCAGGTGTTCTCCAGATGGCTGCGCAGGCTGCCCAGAATGGCCTCCTTGTACTCCAGCCGCAGGGCTTCCCGCTCCGCCTCCTCCTCGACGGTCAGGCCGTCGGCCTTGGCCTTCCGGGCCAGCTCGTTGATCCGGTCAATTTTCTCTTGCTTCATGATCCCATTCCCCCAAATTCTGTGTATGATACAGCCGGGCATACGCGCCCTGCTTTGCCAGCAATTCCTCGTGGGTGCCCTGCTCGGCGATGCGTCCCTCCTGGATCACCAGGATCCGGTCGGCGCTGCGGATGGTGCTGAGCCGGTGGGCGATGATCAGCGTCGTCCTGCCCCGGGACAGCATGTCGAAGGCGTGCTGGATCCGCGCCTCGGTGACGCTGTCCAACGCCGAGGTGGCCTCGTCCAGGATCAGGATGGGCGGGTTTTTCAGGAAGATCCGGGCGATGGCGATCCGCTGCTTCTGTCCGCCGGACAGCAGCACGCCCCGCTCACCCACATAGGTGTCGAACCCCTGGGGCATGGCCAGGATGTCGTCATAGATCTCCGCCTGCCGCGCGGCGGCCTCCACCGCCTCGTCCGAGGCGTCGGGACGGCCGTAGCGGATATTCTCCCGCACCGTTCCGGCAAACAGGAACACGTCCTGCTGCACCACGCCGATGGCCCGGCGCAGGTCGTCCAGCCGGATGTGCCGCACGTCCACGCCGTCGATGGCGATGCTGCCCTCGGTCACGTCATAGAACCGGGGGATCAACTGGCACAGGGTGGACTTTCCGCCGCCGGAGGGGCCGACCACCGCCACCGTCTCGCCCACCGCCACATGCAGCGTCACATCGTGCAGCACCTCGTCGGCGCCGTCGTAGGTAAAGCTGACGCCGTCCACGTCGATGGCGCCCCGCACTGCGGGCATCGCCTGTGCGCCGGCGTCGTCGGCAATGGTGGGCTCGGTGCCCATCAGCTCGATGAACCGGTGCAGTCCCGCGAAGCCGTTGGAAAACAGCTCGGCAAAGTTAGCCAGCTTCCGCACCGGGGTGATAAACGTGGTGATGTACAGGCTGAAGGTAATCAGATCCACATAGTCCATCCGTCCGCCCATCATCAGCCAGCCGCCGCCGGCAATGACCGCCACGTTCAGCAGCGTGACGAACAGCTCCATGGTGGCGTTGAACCGCCCCATCTCCTTGTGAAAGCCCCGCTTGGCGGTCTTGAAGGTCTCGTTGGCGCAGTCGAACCGCTGCTGCTGGATGGTCTCGTTGCCGAA
>CAKTZN010000111.1 GCA_934635545.1 uncultured Oscillospiraceae bacterium
AGGCTGTGCGGTTATTTGAATCAAACAGGGTTTCCGATATAAAAGTCCATGCGGAAATGGCGTAAAAATGGCGTAAACCCAAAACGCCGGATCGCGGAAATCCTTGATAAATCAAGACTTTTTAAGGAGATGTAGAGATATATGAAATTAGGTATCGATATATATTGACCATTTTATGTATCTTTATGTATTTCCATAAATCTCCACAAACCGTTGTAATTTCAGGGATTCCGCATTTTTAAGTAGAATATAAGTCAATGTAAAAAACCATATCTCGATGCCAAAATGGTGCGGGAATGGTGCGAGGAAAAAACGAGAAAAACCCTTTGCGGCAACAAAGAAGGTTGACACGCACGATTGAAAAGGATCATCTTCAATCGTGCGTGTCTTTTTTGCATACACATCTATGCTTTTCAACACAAGTCAGTTTACAAAATAACGAGGTAAATAAATATGCAGGAATATACACTTGAGATCAAACAGATCGTAGACTATCCACGCTGCCGGATCTACCGGCAGTTCGTACAAGCCTTGATAGCAGACCGGAGCATTCGCGTGAGCGGAGGCTCCGGTCTTTTTTATTTTGTCGTGCTCTGCGCCTATGCCAACTTCCGCACCTCATACAAGCGCATTGATGGCATCAGCTACACCATCTACCCCGGCGAATGGATCATGTCCGTGGAGGAATTGTCCCAGTATTTCCGCACACGCTTCCGCCGCCAGACCTTAACCGCATTGGAGGGACTGCAAAAGAAAGGGCTTATCAGCTTTCTCGTTCTCGGACATGGCAAGCTGGTCAAATTCAAGATTCGCGGGTGGCGGCGTCACAACACGATCCTCGACTATAACGCGCCTTGCCAGAAGGATACCGGCTTTTTCTTCTTCCCTGTCTCTACGGCCACGGAGCTGGTCAGCGCCGGTCACTGCTCAGAGATGGATGCCGTGCTGGATCTGTGGCTGAACACCGTCTATAACGATCCGCAAGTCCTTGGCTCAGATGTCGGGCCGGTGGTTTATCTCCGCAATGGTACAGGCTGTCCGCTAGTCAGCTATGCGGAGCTGGCATCCCGATGGGGCATCTCCAAGGCGACCGCTGGCCGATACCTCAAGCGCATGGCTGAGCGTGGCTATCTGCAACTGGCAGCTTTCCCCGGCACACATGGAACCACGATCTATCTTCAGAACTATCTCTCCACCATGTTCCAGATTTCTGACATCGTAGTGGACAAGGAAGAGATTGCTATGAGCCTGGGCATCAAGCTGGAGCTTCAGGAGGAAACTACCCTGACTACGGCGGCATCCATCGGTTCAAATGAGGCCGGTAGCGTTTCAGAAATGAACCGCCATCGAATCGAGCGAAAGATGCGCGAAATCCTTGTGGCACAAGGACTTCCGTGCGCTTCATGCGCTAAATCCAAATATATGTTATTACCATTATCCGACGACTGCGAGGTTACGATAGAAGGGGTGCCTCCGCTGCGCCGGTGGCTTCAGTTGGTGGTCACCTGCGGTGACACACAGGAAGTCTATCACTTTGAACTCAGATTACACCCGACCGGAATGCGCGGCGATAAGGAGGCTGAACGATGAAAAAAACTGCACAAGAACACAAAGTGACCGATAATCCCCTGTACCATGACACATGGATGCTGCTGCGCAAGTACCGGGACGTGGTGTGGAGTCTGGAGCTGTCCGTGCAGCAGGTGCGCCGGCAGTTCCAGATCGAATACGGCAGCAGCATTGAGGAGTTCCTGGAGTCCCTCTATGTGGCCGGTGTCACCTTCGAGGGCTCGGCGATTGAGGATCATGCCCGCTGCATCGAGCGTAGCTACAAGATGCTGAAGCTGCTGGACACCTCCGTGGAGCTGCTGCGGACAAAGCACAAGTACGGCGAGAGCTATTACTGGCTGCTGTACTACACCTACCTGTCACCGCAGCAGTTGGCGAACACGCAGGAGATCATCGAAAAGCTAGAACCGCACATCCGCGACATCAGCTACCGCACCTACTTCCGCAAGCGTCAGATGGCTATTGACGCCCTGAGTTCGGTGCTGTGGGGGTATTCTTCAAAGGAGAGTCTAGCGCTGCTGGAGAAATTTGTTCCGGAGGGGTGAGCCTCGTCTTAGATAAGCCCTCAAAACAAGAATTTCCCCAATAATTGTTGCAAAAACATAATTTTGGTGCTATTTTGTATAAAGCAGCATTGTTCCCTACTTAATTTCCTATTTTTCATTTATGTGATAGCCTAACAAAACAAGAACGGAGCTTTCGATATGATTCTAGTTGACAACGAACTTTCAGATTTGATCTCAGAACAAGGGCTTATTCAAGACGGAACTTTTGATCCAGATTGTATTACGAACATTGGTTATGATCTTCGGACTTATGCGTTTTATGATGATACAGGAGAGCACACGTCGAAAGACTTATCTCCTGGTGAGTCCGTTATGGTTTCTACAGAGGAAATCATTAATATGCCTGTTAATCTAGCTGCGATTGTACATGATCGGAATAGTCGCATCCGGCAGGGACTTTCAGTTGCTGCTCCTGTTTATCAGCCGGGACATAAAACAAGAGTGTTTTTCCGCTTGACTAATATTTCTGCAGATGAGATCAAGTTGTCAACTGATGATAGTTACGCTATGATTATTTTTGAACGCTTGTCAAATACGGCAGCGAATCCATATAACGGAGCATTCAAAGATGAAATCGGAAGTTATACAGGATTATCAAGCTATAAAAAAGCGTATGAAAAGCAAATCAAGCAATTAGAAAAAAAGAAGGAGGACGTTAGAGAAATCGAA
Organism: uncultured Oscillospiraceae bacterium; assembly: GCA_934635545.1. Lineage (GTDB taxonomy): Bacteria > Bacillota > Clostridia > Oscillospirales > Oscillospiraceae > Vescimonas. Next base: position 2,805 of record CAKTZN010000111.1, read on the forward strand.
AAATCCATCTATGGAAATGTGCTTGCAATTCTAGCTGTTTTTGTTGCTATTTTCAGTTTGATTTCCACCAATGTTAATCTGTTGGATGATGAGTCCACACTTCGTAGTTTTATTGGATATAATTTAATTACAATTGGAGGAGTAAGTTTTTTACTCACATTGCTTCGCACAACTATTTTAAGTGATTTGTCCCCCAAAAAACGATGCAAAGGATTTGTCATTTGGATTCCTACAATTATTGTATTTGCTATCGCATTATTAATTTTAGTGGTTTTGAAATAAGTAAAAATGCGTTGCAATCCGCACTGACACTCTCCCGCCACAACATTGGCACGGTTTTGCGATTTCGGTGCAAATCTGAGTGTGATATACTAAGCATGCCCAAAACTGTAAAGTCTCCTTTCGTTACACAGAACACCATCCTTTCGAGGGTGGTGTTTTGTGTTTCCGGGCTATTGGGCAGTTTGCTGGGGACGTCCTTCGGGGCCGCTCCCTTTCCACATCTTTGTATCACAGGAGGTATCACGAGTGAAAAAACATGACCTGACCAACACACATCTCCACAGGAAAAGTCCCGGCAAGGCACTATACGCGGCCTTCGCGGGCATGACCATGGCCGCCATGCTCTGCCAACCGGTCTTTGCTGCGACTGTATGGGAGAAAGCCAATGAAATCATGAAGGATGTCTACAACCAGATCCTTCTAATCTCCACCATTGCCGCCATCGTCACCGCATCGGTTGCCCTGCTGCTGATGAACTTCTCCCGCAGCGGCCGCACCGTGGATGAAAGCCGCGCATGGCTCAAGCGTATCATCATCACCTGGGCGATCCTCAACGGTCTGGGCTTCATCATGTCCTATGTAACGCCCTTCTTCGCGGATGGCAGATGGAACGGATAACACATCGCTGCCCGACTGAGAAAGGAGTGGTGCTATGGGCATATTAGATGGCATTGTAGAATGGATCGCGGAACAGGTCATGTACGGTCTTGACCTTATCAACACCTCTGTGTTGGGAGCGCTGGGCTGCGATATGAGCACCTTCCTGCGCTATTTTCCCGCCGCAGAGACGATGTACAACATTTTCGTGGCGCTGGCTATCGGCATGATCCTGCTGAACCTGATCTGGCAGCTTTTCAAAAACTACGGTCTTGTGGCCGGTGTGGAGGCAGAAGACCCAGTGAAGCTGACGATCCGCTCTGTGCTGTTCATCCTGCTGGCCTATTTCGCGGATGAAATTGTGGAGCTGATACTGAAGATCGGCGGAACACCCTACGCATGGATCATGTCGTCCGAACTGCCCGCACTGAACTTTGCCGATTTCAACTCAGTCATACTCACCATCATCGGCGTTTGCGCCAATGGTGCGGTGGCTCTTATCGCCCTGATCCTCGTCCTCATATTGGCATGGAGCTATATCAAGCTGCTGTTTGAGGCGGCGGAGCGCTATGTGCTGCTGGGCGTGCTGGTATTCACAGCGCCGGTGGCCTTTGCTACGGGTGCGGCGCAAACCACCTCCAATATCTTCAAGGCGTGGTGCCGGATGTTCGGCGGCCAGATATTCCTGCTGCTGATGAACGCATGGTGCCTGCGCCTGTTCATCACCATGGTGGGAACCTTCCTGGCAAATCCCTTATCCCTATAGGAGACGATTATGAATCAAAAGAAAAAATACATCACAGGGATCGTGCTGTCCGCGCTGGTCATATGTGCGCTCACGATCCCTGCTTTTGCTCTGACGGAATCGGATGTGCAGTCTCAGGTCTCGGCTTCCGGTAAGGAGGGCGTGGCCGGAAACCTGTTCGTCTGGTTTTTGTGCGCGGTGGCATTTTTGAAGATCTCACAGAAGATCGACAGCTTCATGCAGGGCTTAGGTATAAATGTAGGCCATACAGGCGGCTCTATGCTGGCGGAAGCGATGCTGGCCGCGCGGAGCATCGCCGCTGCCCGTGGCGTCGCCGGCCGTGGTCGAGGCGGTAATGCAGGCCGGGGCGGAAGCGCCGGTGGCAGCAGCGGCGGCGGTGACAGCAACACCTTCCTGCAAGGCGGTCTGGCCGGTGTCATCAATCGCAGCTTCTATAACGGCGCCTACAAAAGCACCACCGGCACAGGCAGCGGCGGCGTTGGCGGCATGGCGTTCCGTGCCTCTATGACCAAGGACGGCGATGTTGCCAACAATGTGATCAGCCGTATCGCTACCGGCAGGTCGGGTGCGGGCGATGTCATGTCCGGCAATATGGCAGCGGATGCCCTCATGTCCTATATGGGCTACACGGCACTGGGCGAAGGTGCGGCGGATATTCCCGCTTTCTCCAATGTGGAGATCGGCGGCGGGCATATCACCGGCACGGAGACCTCCGAGGACGATCCCGCGGGGCGCTCCTTTGCCATGTACAGCACCGAACAGTATATGGAGCCCAAGCGGGAATACACCACCGTCACTACCGTGGATGGTACTAAGTGGTATAAACAGTACGCACAGGACGTGGTGGAGAAAACGCCTTATCAGAATCCGGATGGCGGTATTTCCTACCGCGAGAGCCTGATCCGGCGTCTGCCCGACCCTCCGCGCAGAAAGGACAAGGTCTGATATGACCCAAGAAAGAAGCGGCCTGAACGAAGCCGCTGAGATAAGCGCACACGCTGCCGGTGCCGTGCGCGGCGCCATCAAGACAGGAAAAGCGGTAAGCGGCGCGGCGAAAGGCGCTGCTGCCGCAGGCCCTTACGGTGCGGCAGCAGCGGCACTCTGGACACATCGCAAGGCAGTCGTCGCCATCATTGCCGGACTGCTGGCGATTCCCGTCCTGTTCATCATGCTGTTACCCTCCCTGATCTTCGGCGGACTGACGCAGGCAGGCTCTGAGGGAAATCCTGACGCTCCGATCCTCAACGACAACGCCGCCATTGTGGAGAACATCAATCAGATCTCGCAAGCAATCAGCGACTTGCTGGAGGAGGGGCAGGAGGATGTACGTGCCCGTATTGATGCGGATTTTGCCGCTTCCGGCGCTGATCAGAAGGAGATCATCAATCCCTACGAGAGTTCCCCGGCCTATAATGCCAACCGCTTTATCGCCATGTACTGCGCCGCCAAGGATCAGGACTACGCTTCTATCTCCCTCAAGGATATGGAGGCTTTGATCTGCAAGGCCAAGGACGCCCTCTATACCTTCACAAGCACCGAGGAGCCTCGCACAACAATGGTGACAGACACGACCATTGACGAAAAGACCGGCAAGGTCACGGTGACGGAAACGGAAGTCACAGAGATATGGAAGATCTATACCATTGTCTACAACGGAGAAGCCTATTTTGAGGATAA
>CAKTZN010000112.1 GCA_934635545.1 uncultured Oscillospiraceae bacterium
GAGTCGTCCGGCTCGTTGGTGGTGAAGTTCTGCATCCACATGCCGGGGGCGGACAGGATCCGGGTCAGCTTATTGTCATGGGCGCCCACGGCGCGGTTGAACTCGTAGGTGATGCCCACCACAGGCACCAGCAGCAGCAGCTTCACGCCGATGCGCACCCAGATATTCTGCCAGTTGATGTAGGGGAACACGAGACTGGACACCAGGATGGAGACGATGATCACCACGAACAGGAAGCTGGTGCCGCAGCGGGGATGGTGCTTGGGCTGGATGCGGGCGTTCTCCACCGTCAGGGGCAAACCCGCCTCGTAGCAGAAGATGGTCTTATGCTCGGCCCCGTGGTAGCAGAACACCCGGCGCACGTCCTTCTGCTTGGAGCACAGGATGAGATAGGCCAGGAAAATCAGCATCTTTACCACGCCCTCGATCAGGTTGTGCAGCGCCGCGCTCTGGGCATGGAACAGTCCGGCGATGAAGGTAGGCAGCAGCATGAACAGCACCAGCGTCAGTCCCAGGGACAGGATCACCGAGAAGGCCACCAGCACATTCTGCAGCTTTTCCGCCGGGACGTGCTTTTCCAGCCACTGGTCCAGCTTACTGGGCTGGGTGCTCTCGTCATCGGGGAAGTAGTCCGCCGAGAACATCAGCGCCTTGACGCCGGTGATGATGGAGCTGATGAAGGTGGCCATGCCCCGGATGATGGGCCAGCCCAGAATGGGGAATTTATCCTTGATGAATTTCCGCTCCGTCACCTTGGTGACCAGCCCTTCGGGGGCGCGGACGACGATGGCGTCCTTTTCCGGCCCGCGCATGAGGATACCCTCGATCAGCGCCTGGCCGCCGATGGTAGTGCGGAAGGTTTCTTGCTTTTTTTCTGCCATGGGAGTTCCTTTCTTACAAGTATAGCACAAATTTTTCAGATTGCAACACTTGTTCCATCAATTCTTTTCTTTTTCGTGGTGGGCCCGGTGCCCGATGGGCAGGCGGATGGTGACGATGCAGCCGCCGCCCTTGGCGTTGCCGATGGCCAGCGTGCCGCCGTGAAGGCGGATGATCTCGTCGCACACCGCAAGGCCGATGCCGCTGCCCCGGGCCTTGGAGGAGCCCTTATAGAACTTCTCCTTCACATGGGGCAGATCCTCGGCCGGGATGCCGTGGCCATAGTCCCGGATGGTGATGATATAGTGATTGCCCCGGCGCACCAGACGGGTATCGATCCGCCTGCCGCTGCCGCCGTGCTTGGCGGCGTTGTCCAGCACGTTGCAGAATACCTGCTTCAGCCGCTCGGAGTCGCCGGTGATGGGCTCGTCATACGTATCGTCACAGCGGTACTCCAGTTGGATGCCCTGCTGCTTGAAGATCTCGTGATAGGTGTACACCGCGTCCTCGAACTCCGCTTGCAGGTCCACCTGCTCCAGGTGCAGGGTAAAGCGTCCGTCGGCGATCTTGGAGAAGTCCAGCAGCTCCTCCACCATGTTGGTCAGGCGGCCGGACTCCTTGACGATGATGCTCAGGCCCCGGTGCAGGGACTCCGGATCGCCGCCCTCGTCCGCCAGCAGCGTCTCGCCCCAGCCGTTGATGGCCGTCAGCGGTGTGCGCAGCTCGTGGGACACCGAGGAGATGAACTCCGACTGCAGCTTCTCGTTTTCGCCGATCTTCATGGACATATCGTTGATGTTGTCCACCAGCTCACCCATCTCGTCGGCGTAGCGGTTGGGGATCTGATAGCCGTAGCTGCCGCCGGAGATCTGCTTGGCCGCCTCGCTGACGGCGGCAACCGGCGCCACGATGTTGTTGATCAGCAGCAGGCTGGAGATGACGATGACGAAGATCACCGCCGCCATGATAGCCAGGATGATCAGCACCGTCAGCAGCACCTGGCTGTCCAGGTTCCGGGTGGCGGTGACGAAGCGCATGACGCCCACCACGCGGCCATTGAACTTCAGAAGGCCCGAGGCGGCAATGATCTTTTCCCCCGTGGCGGGATCCACGCCGCGGAAGCTTTTCACCTGGCCGCTGCTGAGCGCGTCGGTGATATCCTTCGTGCCGGGGGCGGAGCCCACCATCAGGCTGCGGGTGGAGACCTCCACATGGCCGTTGCGGTCGATGAACTGCAGCTCGATATTGGCGCTGTCCTCGAAGCTGTTGGCGTAGAGGGTGGCGCTGCGGTAGTACTCGTCATAGCTGGTCATGGCGTAGGTGTTGAAATAGTCCGTACCGGCGGTGGCCTTGGCCTCCAGCGCGCTGCGGGCATTGGCGTAGTAGTTGCTGCCCAGGGCGATGGAGACCAGCGCGGCGATCAGCACCAGAATGGTGATGACCGGCAGGATGCTGCTGACGATCCAGCGGCGGCGCAGGCCGATGGCCCGCCTGGGCTGTGCCGTCTGCTCCGGCAGCCCGGTCATTTTTGTCACAGGTCTCCCCCTCCCTTCCGGTCAGTCCTTCCGGGGTCATTCACCCCATTTATAGCCAAAGCCCCACACTGTGGTGATATAGGTGGGGTTGGCGGTGTCGTCCTCGATCTTCAGCCGCAGGCGGCGGATGTTCACGTCCACGATCTTCAGCTCACCGAAGTAATCGTGGCCCCAGACGGTGTCCAGGATCTCCTCGCGGCTGAGAGCCTTGCCGGGATTCTCCATAAACAGCTTCATCAGGCCGTATTCCACCTGGGTCAGCTTCACCCGCTGGCCGTTTTTCTCCAGCGTGCGGTTGCGCAGGTTCAGGGTAAAGGGCGGGCTAGTCAGCTCGCCGGACTTCTCCTCCGGCTCCGCGCCGCCGCTGCGGCGCATCAGGGCGTCCACACGGGCCGTCAGCTCAGCCGGGGAGAAGGGCTTGGTCACATAGTCGTCGGCGCCGGTCATCAGGCCGGTCACCTTGTCCATCTCCTGGGAGCGGGCCGTCAGCATGATGATGCCGATGGTGGCGTCGTTGGCCCGCAGGCGGCGGCACACCTCGAACCCGTCGATGCCGGGCAGCATCACGTCCAGCAGCGCCACCCGGATGTCCTTCTGGGCCTTCAGCTTTTCCAATGCCTCCTCGCCGCTCTCCGCCTCCACTACCTCGTAGCCGGCGCGGCGCAGATTGATGACGATAAAGCCGCGGATATTGGCTTCATCCTCCAATACCAGTACCTTTCTCATCGCGTTTTCTCCTTCTGTTCCTCATCTGTTGGAGGGCTGCCATGTGCCGACGGCCAGGTGGAAGCTGTCCTTCACCTGCTGCACGTCCACGTTGTACAGGCTGGCGCCCTCATACAGCTCCGCGGCGAAGCTGGTGCCCGGCAGGCGCCACAGCAGAAATCTGTCACCCATCTCGGCACGGGTCTCCCGGTTCTCGTTGGTGATGGTGTACAGGGCCAGCACCTCCGTATCGTCCACATACAGCGTGACCTGGTTCTCTCCGGCCGCCGTTTCCTCTGTCTCCGCCCGGACGCGGTCCCACCAGTTGTCGGGCATCTGGAAGTACCAGCCGCCGCTCTGGCTGTGGTAGGTCTGTGTCTCCGGACGACCCCAGCCGGTGCGGGTATACTGCCACCACATGGTCAGGGTGTCGTTTCCGGTGCTCTCCTCATCCGGGAAGGGCACCTCGGTCACGCCGTCGTCATTCACGTCCTGGGGGATCAACTGGCGATAGGGCTGCGTCAGGGTGGATTTGCCCGTGGTCTCGTCCACCGTCAGGTTGGTCACGCCCCAATAGGCCTCCCACGTCAGGATATCCGTCACCGCCATGTTGTCGTCGTTGACGCCGGTGATGAACACCGCCGGGCGGCCGCCGGTCAGGTTGCCCTTTACCACGCTGCCGCGGTTGAGATCCGCCATGGTGCTGGACAGGCTGCAGTGGTACGTCACCGCCAGGATGTTCGTCTGCCAGGTATAGACCTCCGCCAGCGGCGTACCTTCGCTGTCACTGCGCATGACGAACAGGGCGGGCGGATCGTAGGAGTTCAGCTCCTGCACCACGAAGCGGGTATAGGGGCTGCTCATCAGGGGGATGGCCTCGCGTCCGATGTTATAGACCGCCACGTTCTGGACGGTGCTGCTGATCTTCCAGCCCACCACCAGCTCGTTCCGGCCATCGCCGGTGAGATCCTCGTAATACACGCTGTCGATGCTGCTGCCGCTGCTCTCTACCGTGCACAGCAACTCATAGCCCTCGCCCAGCTTTTCAAACACCAGGATCTTCATGGGCTTCTCGTCGCTGGATTTGCGGAGGAACACCACCGCCTCCTGGGTGTCGTCGCCGTTGATATCCACCATCTGCACCGACTGGATGTTCTGCCCCGCCGTGGGCGCGGCGTATTCATACCCCTCGGAGATCAACTGCTCGATCTGCTGGCTCAGTCCGGTGTACTCATCCGGCACCTTGGGCAGGGTGAACAGATCCTCCACAGAGTTGTCCATGCCGCACGCGCTCAATACACACAGCAGCAGCGCCAGCATCCACAGCAGCGCCGCCTGTCTGATCCGTTTTTTCACACCTGTCCCCTCCCCTCCGGAGCAATGGGCCTCACGGGCCGTTACATACCTTTTCAACGGTATCATACCACATCTCCCCCTCTTTTGGTAGTCCCAGTTTTTCGATTTCCGTGGGATTTACAGTAAATTTACACTTGCAATTATCGCCGCCGTCCGGTATAATGTCTCTGTTCCAATGCCGGTGTGATGGAATTGGTAGACGTAGTGGACTCAAAATCCACCGCTGGCGACAGCGTACCGGTTCGAGTCCGGTCACCGGCACCAGAAGCGCCCGACCTCCTGTGAGGCCGGGCGTTTTTTCTGCTTTTTCTATTAGTCTTACTGTTACCCGTTATAACATTCCATAGCTTTACTTTTCTTGTTAAATATTCTACTATATAGACACAACAAGAAAACAACACCCCACATAAAACTACTTACTAAGGAGGAAACTACCATGAAAAACATCTCTACTTACATCATGATCTCCATCGTCTCCCTCGTGCTGGTGGTGGCGACCGCCTTTTTGATGACCGCCGCCGACGCTCCCATCCGTGACGCCGGTATGTATCTGCCGCTGCTGTTCGGCGCCGTGTTCACCTGGAGCACCGCCAAGGCCAACCTGATGGAGCGCGACCGCGAGATCCGCAGCAACCGCGCCTTCACTCCCAGCCACGCCGCCGCGTAACACTTACCTGACCATCTGTTTTCTCTCTCAAATAAACGAGCAGCGCCCGGGTCATATGACCCGGGCGCTGCTTGTTTCTGGGGAAACATCTTGTTTTTTCAAGCGGCTGCTGATACAATACATGTATCTTACGATCTATTTGCTCGACAAGGGAAAGCCTATGCGTTACGGATTCTACTACCTTTTATTCTTCGTGGGGGCGCCGCTGGTATTGTGGCTGCTTCTGAGAAAGCGCCCCATCTGGGCCCGGCGCTGGTTCCGGGCAGGTACGGTCGCCCTCATTCTTGCACTGGGCGCCGCTCTGGCGCTTATCCCGCGGAAAAGTGTACAGACCTATTCCTCTCCGGAAGAGGCGTTCCGGTATAAGAATCAAGGCGAGATCCTGCTGGTTCTGGAGGGCGAACAGAGCGCCTATGTGATCGCGCAGCAATCGGGCAGCACCTACGCGTATGATCTCGTTGCCCGTGACGGTGATATGTGGCGTCCTGTCACCGGCGTATCCGCGAATCCCACCGTTATCACCAGCGGCTCCGCCGTGATCCGCGTATACCGATATGACAAAACCGGGGACTACTACCTCTCTGTCACGGATGGCGGTGGGCAGGATGTGACGGTGTCGGATAACCGCGGTTCTCTATTCCACCGGATCGGCGATACCTACGCGGTCTCCGGCGGTACGTTTTCGGCGTATACCTATTACGCCTATGTACCTGATCTGGATGACGCGTATCAGCTTATGATCAACGGACGGGCGGTCACGCTTGCGTAGGGTATTCCAAGTGAATTTTCTCGTATAAAAGTGCAAAGAAAAGTCCTGAAATCTTGCGATTTCAGGACTTTGTTGGTTGCGGGAGAGGGACTTGAACCCCCGACCTCCGGGTTATGAGCCCGACGAGCTACCAACTGCTCTATCCCGCG
>CAKTZN010000113.1 GCA_934635545.1 uncultured Oscillospiraceae bacterium
ATCCAATGGTTAGGGTAGTCTGGGTGCGTTTCGGCATCGGTTCCAGCCAAAAGAATGGCGTTATTTGTTGTCACCTGAGTGGTAATCGTTGACCATGAATAGCTAACATCGGTAATAGCATAGCCGGAGCTTAGGCCTCTATCTTTGATGTAGTCGCTAATACCTGTTGAAGACTTAAAAATCACACCTGATCCATGGACAATATCGCTTCCGCTCAAGCCCTCATCGAGTAAATATTTTTCATCAATCAGATAGGAAACAAATGTTTCTGCTGTTTCTTTACCTGATTCGATAAAAGCCTCATTGAAATTATCGTCCCAATACTTAAGCAAAATAGCGGCACCATCCACACCGCAATAATGAGGCGTCTGCCAACGCGACGGGTTTTTATCAGTTCTGTCCTCGGGTAAAGCGCTTCTCTCCGCATTTGATTTGATAGCCTTATCAGCAGTCATCTCATTGTATCTTACCGCAAGATCGTTAGTTTCAATAATTGTGCCAGAATTAAGCGAACGAACTTCAGTGGATGAAATCGTCTCATAATAAGATACGGGACCGTTATAGATGTATTTTTTGTCTTGGCTGATAAAAGGTGAACTTTTCTTCAAAGAAAATTCGGGGACACGCAGGCTTTTCAGATTTACAATAATATATCCTGTATCGTTAATTGTGAAAGAAGCGGCTTCCGGCTCTTGCTGTGCATTGTAGAGGATAACAGGGTCACTTAATGTTACGTTCAATGAGCTGTCAAAATCGTTGAGAAACGTTGTTGCTTTTTCACGAGCAAGAATCATATTCTCCTCAAGCATTGCGGTATCGTCTGCAACAGTATTATCGGCAGCTTGAGCGATTACAGAGAACGAACATAACACGGACAAGGCCAAAATAAGTGCGAATAGTTTTTTCATAAAGTTTACTCCTTTTAATCAAATAGTGTGTAAAGGGGGCTGACTTCTAACCGCACGAGCAAATAAAACATTGGAATCACCTCTTTCATATCATTACTTTATTTTAGTGCTTCATAAATTTGCGCTGCATATTGCGAGTCGTTTATTTCAACAGCAAATGCGCAGGCAGTTACTGGCATCTTATCATCGGAAATGCCCGAAAGCATATAAACAGGCATTCCGGAAACGTAGCACAGTTGTGCATTATAGATTTCCAGCGAATGATCTGCGCCAATCGCAGAGATACTGAATGTATCTTTAATTGCTTCAGCAAACGGGATCAATGTAACATTTGCCTCTGTCCGTTCATATTCACGTATATCGAGGCTGCATTTAATAAAAACTCCATCGTCTATAACTAACTGGATGTTATCAGCAAATTCATTCCCATCAATTATCAACGCGAGCTTTTAACCAAATACGCACAGGATCATGGCTACACAAACCTGAAAATTCTGGTGGACGACGGTTACACCGGCACGAATTTTCAGCGCCCCGGCGTACAGGAGGGCTTTGAACTGGTAAAGCAGGGACTGGTAGGCTGCTGGCTCTGCAAAGACCTATCCCGCTTTGGTCGTGACTATCTGACCGTAGGCCAGTACACCGACATCATCTTCCCCAGCTACGATGTGCGGTTCATTGCCGTCAACGACGGCGTGGACAGCCAGCGCGGGGACGGAGAGGGCTTTGCCGCAATCCGCAACCTGTTCAACGAGTGGTATCCGCGCGATACCTCCAAGAAAGTCCGTATCAGCCTGCATCAGCGCGGCACCAGCGGCAAACACCTCGGCAAGCCGCCCTACGGCTACCGCTGCGACCCAAACGACAAGGACAAGTGGATTCTGGACGAGGAAGCCGCGCCGGTTGTCAAGCGCATCTTTGACCTCTGCATCGATGGCAAAGGTCCGGAGCAGATTTCCAGGATTCTTGAACGCGATCAGGTTCTTACGACCAAGGCTTTGTATGCCAGCCGCAAGGGAAAGCCGCTGCCAAAGAATCCGTATGGATGGAAGGATCAATCCATTGTCGGGATTCTGGAACGGCAGGAATACACCGGCTGCACCTGCAACTTCAAAACCTACTCCAAGTCCTACAAGCTGAAAAAGCGGATTCCCAACGATCCGGAGGATATGTTCATCGTACCGGATACGCAGGAAGCGATCGTGCCTCAGGCGCAATGGGACAGAGTGCAGGAGCTGCGCAAAAACAAACGCCGCCCCGCAAAAGCGGAACGACAGGGACTGTTTTCCGGGCTGCTGTATTGTGCAGATTGCGGCGGCAAGCTCCATTTTGCCACCTGCAAGAGCTTTGAGGGCAAGCAGGATCACTACGTCTGCTCCAAGTACAAGAGTGGGCGCGGCGATTGCTCGGCACATTATATCCGCGAGGATGTACTGCGGGAGCTGGTACTGGAACGGATTCATGCGGTCAACGAGTACATCCGCGGCGACGTGGAGGGCTTTCAGGAGGAATGGCTGCATTACCGCCGCGCCGATCAGGAACGGGACATCCGGGAAGATCAGAAGCGCGTGGAGCAGGCAAGAAAGCGCCTTGCTAACCTTGATGTGGTCATGTCCCGGCTCTATGAGGACTACGCCCTCGGTGAAATCAGCAAAGAGAAGTACAAGAAAATGACGGCTGATTATGAGGCAGAACAGGAACGGTTAAAGCTCGAAATTGAAACGACGGAAGAATGGGTCGAGCAGCGGCAGACAATGGGCGACGATCTGGACGCTTTCATTGCGCTGACGAAAAAGTATGTGGATGTCACGGAGCTGACGCAGACGATTGTCAACGAGTATATCAAGAAGATCATCATCCACGCACCGGATAAGTCTGGCGGCAAGCGCAGACAGAAGGTGGAGATCATCTTCAACTTCGTGGACGAGGTGGAAATCCCCGTGCTGGCAGAACCCATGATTGCAGAATCTACCCTTGGACGCAGAAAAACGGCGTGACCTTCACGGTCACACCGTTCTCTGCCCGAACCGCAAGACTTATAGTTCCTTACGACTGTTAAGCCTTGAAAATACAGGGTTTTTGAAGTGACGCAGCGTGATTAAATGGGACTATCCATGAAGATAATTCAGCGGCTACGGACCAGAAGGCCGGGGGTTCGAATCCCTCACGGCGTGCCAAAAATCCTCGAAATCGTAAAATTTCGTGGATTTTTGTTTTTCATAAGTTGCTATTTCTGAATGCTGCTTTTTTCTGACCCAAACGCTGACCCCAACGGGAGCGGCTAGTGGAAAGGTCTATACTGCACTGGAGAGGATATTGCCCATAGTTTGGGCGGCTTTCATCTGTACATCAGTGGTGACGTGGGCGTAGGTGTCCAGTGTGAACCCGGCGCTGAAGAGCTGCTGACGGCCAAGGCCAATATCGACCGTATTCTGGAGCTGGACAAAGAGCAGGAGGAAGCAAATGAACGACGGGAAAAAGAGGCGGAGCAGCGTTGAACAATAAGGTGAAGCGCCATTCTCTTTTTAGCTTCCTCGCATAGTGACCCAGCTTTCAGGCCGTATAGACTTTTATTGCCGCCGCCATAAAAGCTGCCGTCCCAGCACCGTACTGGTCAATGTGCTGCGTGAAGCGTTCGTCTCCCACATACATCTGGCCGAGGCAGGAAAGAATTTCCTTTGTGCAGTTGTAGTAGTTGTCTGTAATGTAAGCCTGCCACTTTTTCACAAGCGCCTGCGCTTGAGGGCTGTCCGGGGGGAGTGTGCGATTTTTGCCAAACTCATTCAAAATCTCCGCCCCTTCGCCGTCAAGCATCTTTTGCTGAACGGTGTTATAGCCGGCAGATTTCTTTTCATACTCAGCATAGGCAGCGGTATGTCCCCAACGCTGCTTAGCCTCTGCCGCGTATTGCTGTTTTGCCTCGTCTATCTTTGTTGTATCAAACTGTTTGAAGCTCATGTCTCGCTCTCCTTTCAGAGTCTTGTCCACAAGGGCGATCAGTCGATCCAGCCTGTCCCGCTTTTGCACCAGAAGTGCTTTCTGGTTTTGCAAAGCAGTTTCTTTTTCATAAGCTGGATTCTGCATGATCGCTCGGATGTCCTCCAGTGAAAAGTCCAGCTCCCGGAAAAACAAAATTTGCTGTAAAACTTCCAAATCAGCATCATTGTAGACCCGGTAACCGGTGCTCGTGACACCACTTGGCGGAAGCAAGCCGATTTCATCATAGTAATGCAAGGTACGAACGGTAACGCCCGTCAGTTTTGCCACGTCGCTGACTTTCATTTCCAAAAGTCCTCCGATTGCTTCAAGATTTCTTCTGTCGGCGTGATGGTCGCATCGTAAATAGATACTCCGGTCTTTTTCAGATAATGGCCGATCAGCGCATACCCGCAGGCATATCCGCCGCAGTATGGCATACCAATGGGCTGACCGCCGCGCAGGGACATGATCTCGTCACCGTAAAGATAGGAAGAAAGCGTCTGAAAATCGCATGTCTCCAGGTTTTTCCGGACAAGCGGCTTGATGGTTTCCTGAAGCACCTCCGGTGTCGTTTCGCTGACCCACTTTCCAACTTTATCCTCGCCGAACATTTTCGCAGCAAATGTTTCTGCCAGTCCCTCCGATACGATCATGTCAGCCAGCGTGATTTGATTGCTCCATTGCATAAACTGCCAGCGGACATTATGATTCGTTTCATGCGCCAACGCCACAGGCAGCAGGCGGAGCGAGCGTTCATTCGGCACAATAGAACCGATAATATAGCCGGGGATACCGCCATCGCCACAGTAGTCTCCTGCCATCACCGTCATAGGGCTTTGCGGGTCGCTCAGTACGACCGTAAACACATACTCCTGCTTCGGGAGCTGAATACCGTGCTGCTCAAAGCCAAGAAGCGTATTACGGATGCTGGCCTCACAGCTTGCCCAAAAAGGTTCGCTGCTGATTTTTTCAATCTCCGTCCGGCGAGCCTCCGCAATCTGTGCCGGGGCATAAAAGCCGCTCATTGCGGCGGCAGAAACCACGTCATAGCCGCCCTCCTGCGATGCCGTCAAGGGAATCCCAACACACGCCCACTTAAACGCAAAGGGCTTCATCAGCCTGTTCCGATAGATGTTTTCCTTTTCGGCAGGAAGTGCAGTCATCATATCCCGATAAATCCGGTCAGACCGGATCGCTGTAATTTCCATGGTAAAGCCTCCATATTGTTTCTCATGTCCGAACATGGCGTTATTATACGCTATGACGTAACGTGAGAGTCAAGGCTTTTATCGTAAAAATTCAAAGTTTTCTTCCATAAGCGATTTGAAAAATCGCGCAGCCGATGGAAGGGGTCCCCGCAAAGCCGCGGCTTTGTGGGGAGAGGACGAGCGATGAAGTGACTGAGCCTTGCCGCCTGCGGCGAGGCGAAGGATACGCAATCCGCTGGGATCGTTGTGACAGCAATGGTTATTAACTTTTCTTAATAAAATCGATGCTGCAAGCAAAATTATTTTTCTATCCCTCTTGACAAGTAACCAATCGGTAACTATACTATGAGTTACCGATTGGTTACTGCGATAAGGAGGAAAAACATGGCTGAGGGCACAAAGGAACGGATTTTGGAAACGGCGCTGGAATTGTTTGCGCAGAACGGCTACCTTGGGACATCTATGAATGATATTGCGGGGCGGTTGGGGTTCACGAAAGCCGCCCTGTATAAACACTATACCAGCAAGCAGGAGATTTTGGACAGGATCGTGGAGCGAATGAACGAGATGGACTATGAACGCGCGGAAAGCTATGAAATGCCGGAGACGGAGCCGGACGGCTTTGCGGATGCCTACCTGCACACGCCGGTGCAGAAGATCCGCGCATACAGCATGGCGCAGTTTGACCATTGGACAAAGGAATCCTTTTCATCCAATTTCCGCAAGATGCTGACGCTGGAGCAATACCGTGATCCCAAGCTGGCACAGCTCCATCACGACTATCTGGCCGGCGGGCCTCTGGAGTACATGACGGCGATTTTCCGCAAGCTGACGGACTCTGACGAGGTCGCTATGCAACTGGCACTGGAGTTCTTTGGGCCGATGTATCTTCTCTACAGCGTCTACGATGGGGCGAAGGATAAGGATTCGGTTGCTCCCCTGCTGGACGCGC